>JBDNRM010000040.1:0-23822 GCA_047718615.1 Bacillus sp. (in: firmicutes)
ACAAAGGCTTTCAGCCGTAGAGCAAACCACCCGTTATCACGGGTGGTTTTGATTAATCTCAAAGTACCGGTAATTGAAATAATTGGTTTTATTAATGAGAAAAAATTTAGTTATTCCATAAAATGGCGCGATTGTGGAATAAGCGTCTCAATTCTTCTAGGGAATTGAATTTTACAATAAATGATGCATTATACTCAAGTAGATTATAATAGTGATACACAAAGTTATGACGGGTGGAATTTTAGGAGTTAGCCTAAAATTCCACTCTTTTTTATTAGTTACATTTTCAAATAAGAATTAAAAAATGTTTATGTAGAAAGCAAAATGAATATATTTTGCTTTCTACTGGTTATTCTATATGAGTTTTTTCATTAATTCACTAAATTTATCGGCAGCTTCTGTCTTCATTTTCTTTGTTACATGAAAATATACTTTTTTAGTTACGTCATCATCTTGGTGACCGAGTCGATTCATAATTTCTTCAAGACCTACTCCTGCTTCAGCCAAAAGCGAGGTATGTGTATAATCTGTTCAAGAGATACACTGGCTTCGGCAAGAAGTGATGTATGTGTATTCTTAATGAAAGTGGTGTGAAATAAGGATTTAGTTTTGCCATCCTAAGCAGCTGCCTCCTTTTTGATTGGAAAACCGCTTTTGCTTACCTGTTACTGGTTCAATTCCGATATCAACGACAAATGCCCATTTAGAAACATACAAGCAATTTTTCTTCTTGCAGGTACAGTCTCCTTCTGTAGAAATGTCCTGTCACTTCATTGAATGACCTTGCTTTGTATCTGTTTTTATTCAATTGTCCATTCTGCTCGTCTTAAAAGCGAATAATTCGTTATTGTAACAAAGAGATGTAAAGTAAAACTATTTTATAATAAAAAAAATGGAAATGTTATTAAGATATATTAAAGGGTATGTGTTCTTGAGGTAAATAAATGCATGAAATATTTGATAAAATGAATATAGAAGTTATTACTTCGCAAAGTGGTACAAATGTTATGGGAACAAGTTCGAAAAGCATACCCAGATAAATGGGTTGTAATGGAGGCAATTAAAGCGCATTCAGAGAGTAATATCGAATAGTAGATGAAATAGCCGTAATAGATTCTTTTGATGACTCAATGGAGGCATTTCGGCGACATCATGAATTACACAAGCAAAAGCCTAACCGTGAACTTTACTTTTTCCATACCTCTAGAAATAATCTCGATATACGGGAGAAAAAATGGACAGGTCTTAGAAAAATATGATAAAGATCAAAGAATTATCAGAACTACCATTTATAGAGGCTACTGTAACTTTTCGCGGGCAGAGCTTAAAATTAGAAAATGTTCTCCTTGATAGCGGCTCTGCTGGAACCATCTTTAATGTGAATAAACTTGAGGAAAAAGGGGTTAAACCAGAAGCAAATGATATAACACAAACCATTCAAGGAGTCGGCGGACTTGAGTTTGTTTACACAAAGAATATAGATCAAATCTCTATCCATGAAGAATTAGCAATTAAAAACTTCAACGTTGAGTTGGGTTCGATGGACTATGGTCTTGATATTGATGGTATTATCGGATTTGATTTCATTTCATTTCATGAAGGAAGCGGGTCTTATTATTGACTTGCAAAGACTTAGAATATCTATAAAGTAGATTCCGCTTGAAAGGGAGATTTAGTGTCCTTATTTAAGTACACTAAATAAAAACGCTAAGTAAAATATACACTAAAGTTGTCAGTTTACAATCAGCATCATTACTTCCATTTCTAACATTTTGCTAACATAGATAATTTTAAAGAGGCTTCTCATAAGTTGACTAAACTTATGAGAAGCCTCTTTATCAAATGAAAGGCGAGATCAGTTACTAAATTTGTTACAAAAGCAGAAAGCTAGGAAACTAATCAATTTCCTTAGTTTCCAACAACTTATCTTATCATTCTTCTGAGCGTTCTCCAAAAGCCTCCGGAATCATCGTAAATCCTTCAATGACTGTATTTTCTTCCACTTCGATCATCAGATAACGTTTTCCGCTTAATTCTACTTGTTTAACGTACTTTAAATCTGGTGGACTAATTGAAATGTTGGCAATTTTGGTGCTGATTTTAATAGATTTGGAAGTGAATTTTGGCAGGATGTTACTTGCCTTGATCTCATATTTGTCATCATCAATAATTTTTTTGAAGGCAGTTTCTACCTTTTCTGAGCTTATCTCTTCAAGGCCGCTCATTTTTAGAACTTGCTCGATGTCTTTTGAATCTAATTTTGGTTGTTCTTCCTCTTCATTTTCTACGATCATCCGATTAATTTCTTCATAGACATTGGAGAGGGAGGAAGTGTTTAATTGATCTCCAGTTACGTCTTTAATGATTTCTTCAAATACTATTTTATCGTCTTGGGCGGTCATTATTTCTTCGCCATTTAATACTTCTTCAATAAATTGGTAATCTGGTTCATGAACCTTGCCTGCTGCATACAGGATGTGGTTAACATCTGCTGCATTGTCTGTAAAGCAAGGGAAGAGAAATCCTGCCATTGGAGATTGGAGGTTAATAATTGGGTCAACTACAATATTGTACTTAAACTCTTTCTCTACATAGTCAAAAAGCAGTTCTTTTTTTGGCTCTTGTGTATTATTTATGCTGCATAAAATAAAGGGATGGGAATAAACCGCATCTCGTCCACCCATTTCGCTCTCTTCATTGCGGCGTTTCGTTGGCTTGTAATATTCTCCGTGAATGAATGTGATAACAATATCTTTCTCATATTGTCTACTTGCAAGCATTTTGTCTACCATTTGCAGCATTTGCTCTTTCCAAGTATCTACGTCATTGCTAAGTAATCCCTGGTGTAAAATAAGCTGACTGTTATTTTCAGCATCCCTTTGAAACTTTAATTCAAAAAGCTTCTCATCCAATTGACCAGCAAGCAGCTTTTTAAAGTTATTCAAAAATAATTCTTGCTGATCTTGGTCAAGCATGCCAAATGGCTGGCTTTGGTAATGATAAATGTCACTTGATTCCTTCATGATATACACATTAAAAATGTCAGAGATTCTAAGTAAATCATTGTTTATTTTAAATTGTTTTCGAATATTTGCTACATCTTTCTTGTTCATGTTTTTTTACACTCCTAAGCTAACCCGATTGCATTTCTAGGAAAAATATAAATATTTTCTAACTTCTAGCAATTTATTTTACCATATTTACTTTGTGGATTATAAGAAAATAAAGGGGAACGGCATTTTTTACAGGGGGGATTAGATAGAAAAGAACTTAAGGGGTTTTAATAGAAAGCAGTACGCTATAATAGGGTTAAAAACCATTTCCTATATAAATTAGAAGTGGTTTTTGTGCTGTTAAATTTAGTGAAAACTGAGGTAATAGTTTTTATAAGGTAGATAGTATAAGATTTCTTCCGAGCTGTTCAACGCGCTTGCGCTTTTCTGGTTTGTAAGGGAAAATTCTCTCCTTTTCAAACAAATCGAATAAATGACGGAATAGGTGTATATGTATTAAATAGGTTTTATTTTGTCAGATTTTCTTCCAATATTATCCCTTGTATTTCCACGTATAATCCGAAAATAAAGGATTATTAGGGGTATGGGGAGGTTGGGTGCTAAATGGAACCTTACATTCACTATTTCGCCATTATCCTCATCAATTGGTGATGTTCCCTTGCAACTATTTGCGAGCATGTTACGATAAAAAACGTTGAAAAATGCAGAGCGGAAAACGAGAAACAACAAGTAGGAGGATATGCCTTGTTAGAACATAAAACGATAGCTTTTTTAGGTGCAGGATCAATGGCTGAATCGATGATTGCAGGAGTAATTGAAGCTGGCAAAATGCCTGCTGAAAGAATTTATGCAACGAATAAAAGCAATTTCGAAAGAAGACAGGAATTAACCAATAAATATGGTATCCATACAATTTCAAACGAGGAATTGCCATTTGAAAAAATAGATATGTTTATCTTGGCAATGAAGCCAAAAGGAGCAGCAGAAGCGTTATCTGCTATCAAAAATAAATTAAAGCCAAATCAAGTGATTATTTCTGTATTAGCGGGAATATCTACTGATTTTATGGAAGAACATCTTCAAGAGAAACAGCAGGTTGTTCGTGTGATGCCAAATACATCTAGTATGATTCAAGAATCAGCAACAGCGTTATCTGCTGGAAAATATACAGAATCAGAAAATATTGAAACGGTAAAAGAACTACTGGAATGCATGGGGAAAGTCTTCATCATTGACGAAGAACAAATGGATCTTTTTACAGGACTTGCAGGAAGCGGACCTGCTTACTTCTATTACCTAATGGAGAATATGGAAGCAGTTGGAGTACAAAATGGCATGAGTGAAGAGATGGTTCGAGAAATTATCGCACAAACCATATACGGAGCAGCAAAAATGGTCATGACAACAAAGGAATCGCCGACAGTTCTTCGCAAAAAAGTAACATCACCAAACGGAACGACCGCAGCAGGCTTACAGGCACTAAACACCTACAATGGCGGCGATGCTATTTCACAAGCAGTTTTTCATGCAGCAAAACGCTCCAAAGAAATAAGCAACGAACTTGGTGGAAAACTCATCACAAAATAGCTACCTACTTTAAAGGCCATATAAAAAGTAACGTTATTTTCTAGATAGATTGATATGTCTTTGAAAACCACAGCACAACTGCTCACCCATAGAAAGAGAGAGGGAGAGCTCCTATGAAAAAAGCAGATTCCACTTTTTTAGCAGGGAGCAGTTAGAATACACGAAGACTCTTATGGGATTAGCGGGACCGCAGGAGTGAGCAAAGCTCCGAGGAGGCTCGGCGCCCGCCCCATGGAAAGCGAAGTGTATTCTGACTGCGGACTCATTGAGAGAGCTATCCCTTTTTTAAGAGCAGCTATAAAAAAACAAAAACCAGGAGGAAGATAAAATGTCCGAAGAAGATAAACAGATAAAAAGAGTTGTAATTAAGATTGGAAGCAGTTCACTGACAAGCATGCATGGCGAAATCAGCCGCAAGAAACTAGAAAAACTAGTAGAGCAAATTGTCGCGTTGAAAGATGCAGGCTATGAGACAGCAGTTGTTTCATCAGGTGCAGTAGCAGCAGGCTATCGTAAGCTTGGCTGCATAAAACGTCCTACTGGATTGCCAGAAAAGCAGGCAGCAGCATCCATTGGCCAAGGGTTATTGATGGAATCTTACTCAGAACTCTTTTTATCTCATGGATATGTCGCTTCACAAATATTAATCACAAGAAGCGACTTCTCGGATGAAATCCGCTACGAAAACATGAAAAATACGTTAAATGTATTATTAGATCGTGGAATTATTCCAATCATTAATGAAAATGATACGGTTACAGTTGACCGTTTGAAATTTGGCGATAATGATACACTGTCTGCAAAGGTTGCAGCGCTTATTGATGCGGACCAGCTCCTTATTTTATCGGATATTAATGGACTTTATACAGAAAATCCTCATAAAAACCCAGATGCAAAAATGCTGGAGAAAGTATATTCTATTACTCCTGAGATTGAGGCAGCAGCTGGTGGATCTGATAGCTCTGTTGGTACAGGTGGCATGAAATCCAAAATCGCAGCATTTAAAATTGCGATGGCTTCAGGTATTCAATCCTTTTTAGGAAAAGCTGGGACACCGGATATTCTCATTGATGCTATACATGGAAATGCAAAAGGTACTTACTTTGAGTCAAAGCCAGATGCTTTTAATTTAGATCACGAACAGCAATGGATTGCCTTTCATTCAGGGCCTGAAGGAAAGATAATTATTAATCAACAGGCAAAGAGCAATATTATAAACGAAAAAATATGCATTACGTTAAAGGATATTGTAGACGTAAGCGGTAGTTTTGATGAAGGTGCAGTTGTACGGATTTTTGATGAATCAGCAGAAGAAATAGGGCTTGGAAGAATCAATTATTCAAGTGATGACTTAAGGAAAAAAGAGGAGAATGAACATCCTGTCATTGAACAGGAGTCCTTTGTTTATGCACGCGACTTTATGTCATTAGAGATAGTATAAAGAAACAGTTTAGAAGGGATTGGTGAAATGGATACATTGATTAAAACGACTACAGTAGAAGAACAAGCAAATGCAGCAAAAAAAGCAGCAAAAACACTCAGCATCCTTTCAACGGAAGAAAAAAATGATGCATTAAACATATTGGCTGATGTCCTTGAAAGTGAATTTGAATCTATCTTAGCAGCAAATGAAAAGGATCTGCAAAAAGGCAGAGAAAAAGGGTTAGATCAGGCATTTATGGATCGTTTAGTGCTTAATCGTGAACGTGTCTTTGATTTTGCTGATGGACTTCGTACGGTGGCTGAACTTGCTGATCCAGTAGGAGATGTGCTTTCTAGCTGGAAATTAGAAAATGGCCTGAAAGTGGAGGAAGTTCGAGTGCCTCTTGGCGTTATCGGAATGATTTATGAAGCGCGTCCAAATGTTACGGTTGATGCAGCAGGCCTTGCATTAAAATCAGGGAACGCTATTGTGCTGAAAGGTGGATCTTCTGCCATCTTTTCCAATATGGAAATTGTACGGATTATGCATAAGGCGCTTGAAAAGACCAAAATACCAAAAGAAGCGGTTCAATTTATTAGCACAACAGATCGTGAAGCGACCAAACAACTATTTACGATGAAAAACCATATTGATGTATTGATTCCTAGAGGAGGCGCTTCTTTAATCCAAACAGTTGTAGAAAATGCTACTGTTCCTGTGCTTGAAACCGGCGTTGGAAATTGTCATTTATATGTAGATAAAGAGGCTGACGTAGAAAAAGCATTAAATATTATTATTAATGCAAAAACAGACCGACCTGCTGTATGTAATGCGGCAGAAACATTAATCGTTGATAAAAAATGGCTAGACCGCAATAAAGAAGAGCTCGCTAAAACATTTAAAGAACATCACATCACTGTACATGGAGATGATGCAGCAGCAAATGCACTTTCAAATGTGCTGCCAGCGGATGAAAATGATTGGGCAAATGAATATTTAAGCCTAGATATAGCCGTTAAAACAGTCAGCAGTCTAGAAGAAGCAATTGAGCATATCGATCGATACGGTACAAAGCATTCAGAAGCGATTATTACAGAAAATCAAGAAACAGCGAAAAAATTTATGCAACTAGTCGATGCTGCTGCTTTATACCATAATGCTTCAACTAGGTTTACAGATGGCAGCGCCTTAGGATTTGGTGCTGAAATCGGAATTTCAACTCAAAAGCTTCATTCTCGTGGTCCGATGGGGCTCCTTGCATTAACAACTAGTAAGTATTTAATGAGTGGAAATGGGCAAGTCAGATAATATTTCTGTTAAAAACAATCGAATATTTTTTTGTAAAAAGGTTAATCAGTTTTTACTGGTTTCCTTTTTTTTATGGATAAAACTATAGTTGATACAAGAGAAATAGTTAATCCTATCCGTATTTTTTATTAACATGTATAATATTCTGTAATTGGCATTCATTTAGTCGGATAGGTGGAATCTCTCTTAAGATAACCCCCTTTATACGTCTCCTAAAAAGATTTTTGTTTACTGGAAACTTCAATTGAGCAGCACTATGTTAATAGAATAGAACTGATTTGATTCTAATTAAATGGAGGATAATATGGGGAGAGATATAGTGTATTTAGGAAATAAACTGTTAGAAAAGACACAGGAAATTGCTATTACCGTTCATACAGAAAGGTTGGCGGATGTCAGGGAAGAAGAACTGGAAGAATTAAAAAAAGTAGAAGCAGAAGTTATTGCTATTCGTGCTGGTTTCATCGCTATGTTTGGAGAGAGTTTACAAAATTATAATGATTTAAAAACCGCATATGATAAATTTTCAAAATGGGGCAAGGAAACAGGGAATATGTTTTGTATTCATGGAGTGCCATTAGATGAGGCGCTGAAAGATGTGTCTTTCTACAGACGAGCAATGTGGGAAGTCCTAAAAGCAGAAATAAAAGAAAAAAATATGTCGATAGATACGGTATTTGAAGTTGGAGAGATTATTGATCCATTATTAGATCATGCTCTTCATCATTTTAGTATATCTTATGTTAAATCCTATTCAGATGATCTTATTAATTCTAGGAAAGCATTTTTAGCATTATCTGTCCCTGTTGTTCCTATCACGGATAATATTGCAATATTGCCGATTATTGGCGACATTGATACAGAGAGAGCTCAATTTTTAATGGAAGAAACGTTAACTAAAACAAGAAAAATGGGGATATCCTATTTAATTATTGATATTTCAGGTGTAGTAATCATAGATACGATGGTAGCGAATGAATTGTTTAAGATAACAGATGCACTAAATTTGCTCGGAATTAAAACTGTGTTTGCTGGAATACGTCCAGAAATCGCACAAACAATGGTTAGTTTAGGTCTTGATATGAAAAAATTAGTTTTTAGGGCAAACCTTAAACAAGCATTGACCATACTAAATAAAGAGAATGAAATATAAAAGATACGACTAAAGAGAACGGTTTTCTGTCGTAAAAAAGGAAAAGATGTTAGAAGGCTCGTTTCCTTGTTTGGAAATCGAGCCTTCTTGACTTCTATTTTACCCTATCATTTAGATGATGGTCTTGCTCTGAGATGTCTAGCGAAGCAGGTGAATCATTATCTTGTTCTGGAAAAGAGGCATCATCTTTAGATTCTCTTCGGATTGTTCCACAAGTGATGCATTGGCCGCTGTAATAATAATTAAATTTATGGTATCCACGTAATTTGCAGATTAGTTCTCCAAATAGCAATTTTTCCAACTCCTTTATTTGCTCTTATAAAATTGTACTACAGGCAAAATGGTGTAAGGATTAAATAAACGTAACGAAGCTTCCGAGTTGATGACAAAAAGACATTTTCGTTAATTTTTTGCAACAAGATAGTTATACAACTCATAAATCTAATAACGAATAGCTAACTATTTTTCTAAGGTTCTAACAAATTATTTGGAGGAACTTTTATGTTTTTAAATCGTAGAGAATAGATGGGATAGAAAAAATATTGAATATTTAGGGTTAAGGGTTTGAAAATTCCAATAAAGATATAATTCATGTAAAATATAGAAATATACGAAAAAATCTGGATAATTAAGTGATTTAATAGAGGAGGCAAATAGATGGGAGTAATGCTTAGCAAGGGGCAAAAGGTAGATTTAACAAAGTCTAATCCTGGATTAAGTAATGTTATAGTTGGCCTTGGATGGGATATTAACCATCAGGGGGCAAATTATGATTTAGATGCATCGGCATTTCTACTTGGCGCTAATGGGAAGGTACATAGCGATACAGACTTTATTTTTTATAACAATCCAAATGGCGCAAACGGTTCCGTTATGTATAGTGGGGATAATCGGACGGGGGCAGGAAATTCGGATGATGAACAAATTCGGATTGATTTAATGCGTGTCCCACCATCCATAACTAGGATAGCTTTTACGATTACCATACATCATGCTTATGAAAAAGGACAGAATTTTGGGCAAATTGCCAATGGGTATGTCAGAGTATTTAGCGAAAGGGATCATGTGGAATTAATACGATTTAATCTTGGAAGAGATTATACGGTAGAAACGGCAATTGTAGCAGCAGAGTTATACCGACATAATGGTGAATGGAAATTTAATGCAATAGGTAGTGGGTTTCAAGGCGGATTGGCTGCACTATGTCGAAATTTTGGCGTGACAGTTGATGATGAGCCGGCATCGCAGCAATTAAACACGTCCTATGCAGAGCCGAACTATTCTCCTTCTTTTTCAGCACCTCCTTCTCCACAGCCTTCTAATCAACACCAGTATTACACCTCGCATGCAGGTTATGGACAAGCTTCTCCGTCCAATTATGGGTCAAATCATGGATATTATCCGCCGGCATCGAATGGGCAAGCAGCTCCAAGTCAAATGTATGGTGGGGATAACGTTGTTTGTCCACGATGCAATAGTACTAATGTCCGAACTGGTGAAAAGGGGTTCGGTTTAGGAAAAGCAGCTGTAGGAGGATTAATTTTAGGTCCAGTTGGTTTACTCGGAGGTTTCATTGGAAAGAATCAGCTAAAGTTTACTTGTAATAGCTGCCGAAACAGTTGGTCTCCTTCTAAAACAGATTATGCAGAATGGGGAAGACAGCAAAAACAAAAAGCGAAAGAATTGTTTATGCGCTTTAAAAGTCCTGATGTATTAGATGCTGTTGTAGCAGCTTGTGCGTTAGTAGGAATGGCAGATGGAAGGCTAGATCCTTCTGAAGAGAGAAAAATGCTTGAATTTATTAATGAAAGTGAAGAGTTGCGGGTTTTTGATACCAATAAGGTGCTGCAGCAGTTTAAACAATTTGTAAGACGTATAGAATATGATCAAATCATTGGTAGGGCAGAATGTTTTAGGGCTCTTGGGAAAGTTCGTTCTAAGCCTGAAATTGCTAGACTTGTTGCACGATATTGTATTGCAATTGGCTATGCAGACGGTCATTTTGATCAAAGAGAAAAGCAAGTAGTAATGGAGATATGTCAGGAACTTGGGTTAAATGCAAATGAGTTTTTATCTTAAGTGGTTAATAAAGGGGAGAGAGTGAAAGTTTAATATGCTGTAATTGATTCAGTGTTAGGCTGCTCTGAAAAAAGCTTTGGCTCTCTCAAATAGTCCGCAGCATGCATACACTTCGCTTTCCTGCGGGCAGGCGCTGAGCCTCCTCGCTGCGCTGCGGGGTCTCGTCTTTCTCGCATTCCCGCGGGAGTCTTCGTGTATGCAGGCTGCTCCCTGCTTATTTAAAACAAACTGCTTTTTTTCATGCGCTATGGTGCAAAATTTGGTGTATAGGTGTCTACCCTGATTTTTCTTTGGGTTATTAATTATAGTAAATATAAATTAGGAAAAACTGGAGGATGAGAATGGCGCAAAATAAAATGAAAATTAACAGAATAATTGAAAATATCGAGAAGGTAATGATTGGAAAGCGTGAAGTGGCGGAATTAAGTTTGATTGCGTTATTGGCTCAAGGACATGTTCTTTTAGAAGATGTACCAGGAGTAGGTAAAACAATGATGGTCCGGTCTTTGGCCAAATCTGTTGGAGCAAATTTTAGAAGAATTCAGTTTACACCGGATTTACTTCCTTCTGATGTTACTGGTGTGTCCATTTACAATCAAAAAGAAATGGAGTTTCAGTTTGTTCCAGGACCTATTTTAGGGAATATCATTTTAGCAGACGAAATAAATAGAACATCTCCTAAAACGCAATCTGCGCTTCTTGAAGCAATGGAGGAAAGCAGTGTTACGATAGACGGCATTACGCATCAGCTGAATAAGCCCTTTTTTGTTATGGCAACACAAAATCCGATTGAATATGAAGGAACATACCCGCTTCCTGAAGCACAATTAGATCGATTTTTATTAAAAATGAGAATTGGCTATCCAAAAATAGAGGAAGAAATGGAAGTGCTGACAAGGCTGCAAATACAGGCTCCAATTGAAAATTTAGAATCTGTCGTTACTTTAGAAGAATTATTGCTGCTGCAAAAAGAAGTAAAGCAAGTATATGTAGATGACACAATTAAACAATATATCGTGCAGCTTTCTAATGAAACGAGAATAGACCCTAGTGTTTATTTAGGTGTTAGTCCAAGGGGGTCTATTGCTTTAATGAAAGCAGCGCAAAGTTATGCTTTTATACTAGGGCGTAATTATGTCATACCAGATGATATTCAATATCTTGTAAAAGCGGTATTTGCTCATCGAATTATTTTAAAATCAGAGGCAAAGTTTGAAGGGATAACTGCAGAAGATGTAATAAAACGTGTTGTATCCAAAGTTTCCGTTCCGGTACAAAGGTTAGTGAAATAAATGAAAGTATTTCTCAAGAAACTTATCCCGATTTGGAAGCTGATTATGTTATTTGTATTAATTGGGATAACATTTTCTTATGCGATGTTTCAAGGTGGCTTTGTCAGTTGGTTTTTATTCTATAGCTTTCTTCCGTTTGCCTTGTATGGCTTGCTTTTAGCTATCTATTCTGTGAAAGGTTGGAAGGTAGTCCGATTGATTGAAAAGCATGAATACAACGCCAAAGAGACGATGAAAGTAGAATTGGAATTAACAAGAAACACTTATTTCCCCCTTTTTTATATGTTGGTTGAGGATTCGTTAAGCCTTTCATTAACGGAAGAAATGAGCGAAAAAAAACTGTTGCTGCCGGCTTTTAAAAGACAAATGAAGTTTCACTACGTATTGAAAGAATTGCCTAGAGGGGAGCATATCTTTTATCATACAAAAATAAAAATCGGTGATCCCCTTGGATTAATGGAAAAAGAGGTAGCAATAGCTAATGTAGAAAAAATTGTTGTTTATCCAACATATGAAGAAATGATTTATAAACCGTTTGAAAATCACTATGATCAAGGAATGACGACTTCAAAGGAAAGAGTGCAAAGAGATACAACAATGGCTGTTGGAATAAGAGAATATCAGCCAGGTGATCGCTTTTCCTGGATTAATTGGAAAGCAAGTGCAAAACGAAATAATATGATGACAAAGGAATTTGAACAAAGACAGTCTCACGATATTATGATTGTAATGGATGGGCAAGAAAATCCGCGATTTGAAGCAATTGTTTCCTTTACGGCAACATTAATTCGGGCAATCTTAAAAAAGGGCGCTCAAGTTGGTTTGCTTTCTTTTGCAGAAGAAAAAATAACCTTTCCAGTCAGAGGAGGAGAAAGTCAGCAGCAATTGTTATTTTATCATTTGGCAAAGGTTAAACAGGATAGCAGGGTTTCTTTGGCTCAATTAATCGAGAATGAAAAATCTGCATTACATCAAAGTGCAACATTAATGCTTGTTACGGCTAATCTATCCAAGGAGCTAGTGGAAAAAACAAGTTATCTTGCCAGTAAAAAATTTCACATCTGTATTTTTTTAATAAAAGATGCAAAGGAAATGTTAACAGATAAGGAAAGACAGCTAAGAGCTGCTTTATCTTCAAGAGGTATTCGAGTGGTTCCGGTATCAACTGGAAGATTTCAAGATGCTTTTTCGGAGGTGAAAACTGGATGAGCAGGCAAGTGCAGTCAAGAACCTCAGCTAATTTCATTCTTTATGTACTTGGTTTATTCCTTATTTGGGAATGGTTACGACCAATAGGGGAATTAACGAATACTGGAAATGTAAAAGTGTTTATTCTCTTTTTAGTTCTCTCCTTTTTATTAGCATTCTTTCGTATAGCAGCGGTTTTTAGCGGGCTGGTGAAAGTAATATATATTGTATATATTCTTCATTATTTATATGATGATACCCCTTTCCTAGCCTTTAATTGGATTGGAATGTTTCTTTCTGAAATTCTGCAAAATCTAGCTATTATGTTTGACACGAACTGGCCGGAAATGTCTGATATGTTTAAAAGTTTATTGTTTTTTATTTTATTATGGCTGATGGCATATTTAATAGACTACTGGCTTATTAGAAAAAGAAGGATTTTTACCTTTTTTTTGCTGACGATGATTTATATTACCGTATTGGACACTTTTACACCATATAATGCAGAGGATGCGATTGTTCGTACTGTAATAATCGGCTTTACTGTTATGGGAATGCTGACTTATTTCCGTCTAAGAGATAAGGAAAGACTAGAGAATGATAACCGCTTTTTGTTGAAATGGATGGTTCCGCTCCTTGTATTTGTTGCGATTAGTGCAGCAATTGGATATATATCACCAAAGGCTAAGCCAATTTGGCCAGATCCTGTACCATTTATTCAATCGATGAGCAACAAAAGTGTGAATGAAGGTGCTGGTGGTGGCGGAGTAAAAAGAGTTGGTTATAGTGCTGATGATTCTAGGTTAGGTGGCTCTATCCAAGGAGATGACACCGTTGTATTCGAAGCAGAAGTGGAGTCGCCTCATTACTGGAAAGTGGAGACAAAGGATACTTATACGGGAAAAGGCTGGATTCAATCGGATCGAGCAATGGCATTAAATGAATCGGAATCTTCCTTTTTTTATGAGGGAGAGGAAATTCCCTTTCTTTCTTATGAAGAAGGAGATAATGTAAAACTAACAAAATATCGAAGTAGGGTGAAATTCGTTCAGTCTTTTTCGTATTTGTTATATCCCTTAGGTGTTCAGGATGTAATTGGAAATGAATTGAGTTTTATGATAGAAAGTGGAAACGAACGTATTGTACTGCAAGATACAATTGATTCTTACACTGTACGATATAATAAACCGCAGTATAGTTTAACGGCTTTAACCAATGCTGATATGGAGAAATTTGCAAGAGGAAACGAAGAGATGTTTAGGCGGTATGTACAGCTTCCAGATACATTGCCACAGCGAGTTATAGATTTAGCTAATGAAATAACGAAAAACGAAGATAATGCTTTTAATAAAGCAAGGGCAATTGAAAGGTATTTCTCACAAAATGGCTTTGTTTACAGTCAAAGTGGTGTAACGATACCGGGAGATGAGGCTGATTATGTCGATCAATTTTTATTTGAAACAAAATTAGGATATTGTGATAATTATTCCACTTCGATGGTTGCGTTATTACGTTCGATTGGCATTCCGGCAAGATGGGTAAAAGGCTTTACTGAAGGAGAAGTAAAGAGAAGCAATGGAAGCACTTCTATTTACGAAATAACAAATAACAATGCCCATTCTTGGGTAGAAGCTTACTTTCCGGAAGTAGGATGGGTGTCATTTGAACCAACACAAGGTTTTTCTAATGAAAATAGCTATATAAATGATGTCAGAAATGAAAGCCATGATAAGGAAAAGACAGAAGAGGAAAAAAAGAAAGACGCAGCAAACCCAACGACTCCAAAACCAACACCAGAAGAACAGAATGCAGCATCACAAAAGAATTCATGGTCTTTTACCGAATGGTGGAACAAGGTGAAGTTGTATAGTCAGAATTATTGGGAAGAATATCTCGGCAGCCTAATAGGAATTATTTTTATAGGATGGCTGATACTTGCATTTCGTCACAAATGGATGCCATATTATTTCATTTGGAAGTTCAGAACTAAAAATAAAGAAGAAGATTTTCCGAAAGCATATTTAATACTATTAAAATCATTAGAAATTGCTGGAATGGGAAAAGAAGATAATCTTACATTAAGGGAATACGCTAAGCAAATAGATCACTTGTATGAATCGAATGAAATGGTCATATTAACGACAAAATATGAGGAATATTTATACAAAGGTTCTTTAAAAACGAGCCGTTGGATTGAATTAAAAGAATTGTGGGAAAATTTAATTAAAAGAACAACGTCTTGACCATCAATTCGACATGTTGTTACAATATTCACATCTATATAATTTACCTTCATATATCCTCGATAATATGGTTCGAGAGTCTCTACCGGATCACCTGAAATGGTCTGACTATGAAGGCAGATGAAGTCTTCATGAAAAATTAGGATAATGGCTTGAGGCGATTACTCTTCTTTTATTTACGTTGAGACTAGAATTCTGCCTTCGTTTTTTTTGGAGGAGGATTCTAGTTTTTTGTTTATGCTTAATTGGTAGACGAAAGAGATAAACATTATTTTGAATAAAGTCAAAGGCTAGTTTGGAATTTTTTTATCTTTTTAGCATGAATTTATCGTATTAAGAAAAAATAGTAAAAAGAGTATGTTTTAAAATAGACAGATGGGGTGAAGAATGATGGGGAAAACAAGTATTCAAGATCAAGATATGATTGTAGTTCTTGATTTCGGTAGTCAATATAATCAATTGATTACAAGACGTATAAGAGAATTTGGTGTTTATAGTGAACTACATCCACATACGATTACGGCAGAAGAAATTAAAAAATTAAATCCAACAGGAATTATTTTCTCTGGTGGACCAAACAGTGTTTATGATGAAAATGCATTTGGCTGTGATGAAAAGATATTTGATTTAGGTCTTCCTATCTTTGGTATTTGTTATGGTATGCAGCTTTTGACAAAGCATTTAGGAGGAAAAGTAGAAAGAGCAAAACATCGTGAGTATGGTAAAGCGGTCTTAACGATTGAGCATGAAAGCAAACTTTTCTCTGAATTGCCAAATGAGCAAACAGTATGGATGAGCCATGGAGATTTAGTAGTAGAAGCACCAGAAGGTTTCCGTGTGGATGCAACAAATCCATCATGTCCAATTGCATCTATGAGCAATGAAGAAGCAGGGTTATATGCTGTTCAATTCCACCCAGAAGTTCGTCATTCTGTTTATGGAAATGATATGCTGAAGAATTTTGTATTTGGCGTTTGTGGTTGTAAAGGCGACTGGTCGATGGAAAACTTCATTGAAGTTGAAATGGAGAAAATTCGTCAGACAGTTGGCGATAGACAAGTTCTTTGTGCACTAAGCGGCGGAGTAGATTCATCTGTTGTTGCTGTTTTAATTCATAAAGCAATCGGCGATCAATTAACATGTATTTTCGTCGATCATGGCCTGCTTCGTAAAGGAGAAGCGGAAAGTGTAATGAAAACTTTTGCAGATGGCTTTAATATGAATGTTATTAAAGTAGATGCAAAAGAACGTTTCTTATCTAAATTAGAAGGTGTAAGTGATCCAGAGAAAAAACGTAAAATTATCGGCAATGAATTTATTTATGTGTTCGATGACGAAGCAACGAAATTAAAGGGTATTGATTTCCTTGCACAAGGAACACTTTATACCGATATTATTGAAAGTGGAACAGCAACTGCTCAAACTATTAAATCACATCATAATGTTGGCGGTCTTCCAGAAGATATGCAATTCCAACTAATTGAGCCGTTAAATACTTTGTTTAAAGACGAAGTAAGAGCATTAGGATCAGAATTAGGGATTCCAGATGATATTGTGTGGAGACAGCCATTCCCAGGACCAGGCTTAGGTATCCGTGTTTTAGGTGCTATTTCGGATGAAAAATTAGAGATTGTTCGCGAATCTGATTATATTTTGCGTGAAGAAATTAAAAAAGCTGGTTTAGATCGTGATATTTGGCAGTACTTCACTGTGTTACCAGATATCCGCAGTGTTGGAGTAATGGGCGATGCTCGTACGTATGATTATACAATCGGAATCCGTGCGGTTACTTCCATTGATGGCATGACATCTGACTGGGCAAGAATCCCATGGGATGTTTTAGAAGTTATCTCAACAAGAATTGTAAATGAAGTAGACCATATCAACAGAGTAGTTTATGACATTACAAGTAAGCCACCAGCAACGATTGAGTGGGAGTAGATTCAAATTAAAAGCGTCTAGATTATATTTCTAGGCGCTTATTTTTTATTATATTACATATAGTGGATTAAATTTTACAAAAAACGAACAATTTATTTTGTTTGTATAGTAATGTTCGTGTTAATATATTGACGAATGAAAGACATGCTGATAAACTAAATTGGCAACTGAAAATAAATTTTACTCGTATAATATTGGAGAATATGGTCCAAAAGTTTCTACCGAGCTACCGTAAATAGCTTGACTACGAGGTATGTGGATAAATAGGAAGTTTAATGAACTATTATTATCTTTATTTCTGTTTCCTATTCACAAAACCCTTAGTCAACGCTCCTGATATTTGGAGTGTTTTTTTCGTTTGATTCAACAAAAGAGAAAAGGGAGACATACAACAATGAAAAAGTTTTTTCAATTTGAGGAATTAGGTACAAACTATCGTAAAGAATTTCTAGGCGGTTTTACTACGTTTCTAGCAATGGCGTATATTTTGGCACTAAATCCGTTTACATTAACGTTAGGAGATATAACAGATCTTAACCCGGCACTCAGAATGGATTACGGAGCAGTATTCGTTGCAACAGCATTAGCTGCAGCAGTCGGTTCATTAATAATGGGGCTATTCGCTAATTATCCGATTGCCCTAGCACCAGGACTAGGGTTAAATGCATTTTTTGCTTACACGGTGGTTTTAACACAGCAGCAACCATGGCAGCATGCTTTAGCTGCAGTATTTATTTCAAGTGCATTTTTCTTACTATTAACGATTTCAGGCTTGCGTGAGAAAATTATAAATGCCATTCCTGTGGAGTTGAAATTGGCAGTTGGAGCAGGAATTGGTTTGTTTATTACATTTATTGGCTTGCAAAATTCGGGAATTATTGTCGATAATCCAGCTACACTTGTTCATATTGGTGATTTAACGGACCCTAAAACATTATTAGCTATATTTGGGATTTTTGTAACAATCATTCTAATGGTAAGAGGAATTCATGGCGGAGTTTTTTATGGGATGATTATTACAGCAGTAGTTGGAATGATTTTTGGAGTAATTGATCCACCACATAAAATAGTAGATTCTGTTCCAAGTATGGAACCAACTTTTGGTGCATTATTCTCAGCGTTTGGAGACAGCAGTTTCTATACACAGAGTATGCTGGTTGTTATTTTGACCTTTTTATTCGTAGATTTCTTTGATAATGCAGGAACGCTTGTTGCAGTAGCGAATCAAGCGGGATTGATGAAAGATAATAAATTGCCGAGAGCAGGAAAAGCTTTATTCGCTGACTCAATTGCTTCTATGTTAGGATCTATTTTTGGTACATCTACTACAACTTCTTTTATTGAGTCTTCGGCAGGGGTCGCAGCAGGGGCTAGAAGTGGATTTGCAGCAGTTGTGACAGCAGGATTCTTCTTATTGTCATTATTTTTCTCTCCATTGTTATCTGTTGTTACTTCTTCTGTAACAACACCAGCTTTAGTAGTAGTTGGGATATTAATGGTTTCTTCTTTAGGGAAAATAGAATGGACAAAATTTGAAGTGGCGGTACCTGCATTCTTAACGATTATTGCTATGCCGTTAACATACAGCATTGCAACAGGAATTGCTGCGGGATTCCTTTTCTACCCAATTACAATGTTGGTAAAAGGCCGTAGAAAAGAAATAAATCCAATTATGTATGTGTTTTTTGTTATTTTCGCTTTGTACTTTATATTCTTGCAGTAGTGATAAAAAAGAAAGAGAGAATCGCTTCAGGATTCTCTCTTTCTTTATGCATAAAATAAGGGGTATTACTATTTTTCTTGTTGCGAATTTATTGATTTCTGTAAAATCTTTTTCCCTTTTTTAAAAGGTTAGCGGGTAATTTGTAGTAATTTTTCGTTGACTTCCTATTAAGACTTTAATAACATTAAGATGTCTAGAAGTCTGTCGGAGCGAGGAAAACAATATGCCTAATCTACTAATAAAGAAAGCACTGAATAATAACGTGCTTATAGGAGAACATCCATCCTATGGTGAAGTCGTATTAATAGGAAAAGGAATAGGTTTTAACCAGAAAAAGGGTGACTATATCAATGCGGATGTAGCAGAAAAATTTTTCGTGTTAAAAAATGAAAAAGAGCAAGTGAATTATTTAAAGCTTCTTCCTCACGTAGACAATGATTTGCTAGAGGTAATTATTTCTTCGATTGAACTCATTAAAAGTAAAACAAATGCGGTGCTAAATGAACATATTCATGTAGCGTTAACGGATCACATTATTTTTGCAGCTTCAAGGCTGTCAAAAGGTCTTGTTTTAAACAACCCGTTTTTAATTGAAACGAAAGCTCTCTATCCTTTTGAATATCAAATTGCAGAAGACGTTGTGAAGTTGATTGAAGAACAAAAGGGCCTTCATCTACCTGTAGGTGAAATCGGTTTCATCGCGTTGCATATTCATAGTGCGATGATGAATAAAAATCTATCAGAGGTAAATCAACATTCTCAACTAGTAACACATTTAGTTAATTTAATTGAAGAGCAATTAAATATGAAAATTGATAAAGACAGTATCGATTATATGAGATTAGTTCGTCATTTGCGTTTTACAATAGAAAGAGTTCATACAGGGGAAAAAGTAGAGGAACCAGAAAAAATAACTTCTCTATTGAAAGATGAATATCCGCTATGTTATAATCTTTCATGGAAGCTCATTAAAGTAATGCAACAAACATTGAAAAAAACAGTATTTGATGCGGAAGCAGTCTATCTGACTATGCATCTACAAAGACTTCAAAAAAAAGTTAAATAGCTATTATCTTATAACGTGTTACTGATACGATCAGGCATGAGTGAAAAAGATGATTGATTTGAAAGTTTTAGGGTAATCTAGCCCTATAGCTTCTTTCAGTTATCTTCACTCATGCCTGTTTTTGTTTTTTGACTTTTTCAATGATAACGCTTCTATTATGAGCGGATAAACTTAGGAGGTAAGCGAAATGTTTAAAAAGTTGTTTGGTGTTTTGCAAAAAGTTGGTAAAGCACTTATGTTACCGGTTGCTATTCTGCCGGCTGCAGGTATTTTACTTGCGATAGGTGTAGCACTTGGAAATCCAGTTTTAGTAGATATCGCACCTTTCTTGCAGAATAGCGGAGTAGTAATGGTTGCTTCTGTTATGAAAGCTGCAGGTGGAATTATATTCGATAACCTTTCTTTCTTGTTTGCAGTCGGTGTTGCAGTTGGTCTGGCTGGAGGAGAAGGTGTTGCTGGATTAGCAGCCATTGTTGGTTACTTAATTATGAATGTAACGATGGGAACCGTACTTGGTATTGATGCGAAAGATCTTGGGGAAGTAGGATCTGGATACGTTTCGGTCCTAGGAATACCGACTCTTCAAACAGGAGTTTTTGGAGGGATCATTGTTGGTATTTTGGCAGCTTCTATGTATAATCGTTTCTTTGAATTAGAACTTCCGCCTTATTTAGGTTTTTTTGCAGGGAAACGTTTCGTGCCGATTGCGACAGCGGTAAGCTCTGTTATTTTAGGATTAATTATGATAGTTGTTTGGCCTTCCGTTCAACATGGTTTAAATAGTTTTTCTAACTTGTTGTTAAATGGTAATTTAGCAGTATCAGCATTTATCTTTGGTGCATGTGAACGTGCCTTAATTCCATTTGGATTACACCACATTTTTTATGCTCCGTTTTGGTTTGAATTTGGTACGTATGTAAACAAAGCTGGATTAGCCGTACATGGTGACCAAAAGATGTTTATGGAACAAATCAAAGATGGTGTTCAAAATTTAACAGCTGGAACATTTATGGTAGGGAAATTCCCGTATATGATGTTTGGATTACCTGCTGCTGCTTTAGCGATTTATCATGAAGCTCGACCTGAAAGAAAAGCAATCGTTGGTGGTTTAATGTTATCTGCTGCATTAACTTCTTTCTTAACAGGTATTACAGAACCATTAGAATTCTCATTTCTATTTGTTGCACCAGTTTTATTTGGTATTCATGTTATCTTTGCAGGGTTATCTTTTATGACGATGCATTTATTGAATGTTAAAGTTGGTATGACTTTCTCTGGTGGTTTAATTGACTATGTATTATTTGGTTTAATTAATCCCCAAACAAATGCGTGGATTATTATTCCTGTAGGTATCGTGTTTGCACTAATTTATTATTTTGGTTTCCGTTTTGCAATTCGTAAATTCAACCTTAAGACACCTGGACGTGAAGATAAAGAAGCGGATGATTCACCTGTTGGCGCTACTAGCGACCTTCCTTATGAAATTTTGGAAGCAATGGGTGGACAAGAAAATATTGCGCATTTAGATGCTTGTATTACACGCCTTCGTGTTGAGGTTAAAGATAGTAAAATAGTCGATAAGGATCGTATGAAAAAATTAGGTGCTGCAGGGGTTCTTGAAGTTGGTAATAACATTCAAGCAATATTTGGTCCTCGTTCTGAAACGATTAAAGGACAAATGAAAGATGTTATGAGCGGAAAAAGACCACGTCCTGTTGAAACACCATCAATGGATAAAGAAGTTTCCCAACAAATTGAAGAAGTGAATCCATCGCCTCTACAAGGGGATGTAGAAGGAAATGATTCGTTTGTTGCACCGATTAAAGGACAATTAATTCCGATTACAGAAGTTCCTGACCAAGTATTTGCTGGTAAAATGATGGGTGATGGATTTGCGATTATCCCGTCAGAAGGTACAGTAGTATCTCCTGTAGACGGTAAAATTGTTAACTTATTCCCGACGAAACATGCTATTGGCATTTTGGCGGACTCTGGCCGTGAAATCCTTATCCACTTTGGTATTGATACCGTTAAGTTAAAAGGTGAAGGTTTTGAAACATTAGTTGTGGAAAATGATCGAGTAACAAAAGGTCAGCCATTATTGAAAGTGGATTTAGACTTTATTAAAGAAAATGCAACATCTACAACGACTCCGGTTGTCTTTACAAATCTTGCAGAAGGTGAGTCTGTGAAGATTAACAAGGAAGGTAATGTAGAGTTAAAAGAAGAAGAAGTTGTATCTATTAAAGATGAAAATGCAGCAACATCACAAGAGGAAGCTTCTGATTCTATTAGTGCACCAATCAAAGGACAATTAGTACCGATCACTGAAGTTCCAGATCCAGTATTCTCTGGTAAAATGATGGGTGATGGATTTGCGATTATTCCATCAGAAGGTACAGTAGTATCGCCGGTGAACGGTAAAATCGTTAATTTATTCCCGACGAAACATGCTATTGGCATCTTAGCTGATTCAGGTCGTGAACTTCTAATCCACTTCGGTATTGATACTGTTAAGTTGAAAGGTGAAGGTTTTGAAACATTAGTTTCAGAAAACGATCAAGTTACTCAAGGTCAACCATTATTGAAAGTGGATTTAGACTTTATTAAAGAAAATGCAACATCTACAACGACTCCGATTGTCTTCACAAATCTTGCAGAAGGTGAGTCTGTGAAGATTAATAAGGAAGGTAATGTAGAGTTAAAAGAAGAAAATGTTGTTTCTATAGAAAAATAAGAAATAGATTTAATATAAGAAGAAACCCAGTTTTTCAAGAACTGGGTTTCTTTTTGTTTATAAGGTAAGAAAGTCTGCTGAAGTCTGATAAGTATCTAGCTCTAGTGAGTATTGCCCCATGCCTCTAAAAGGAAAAAAGCACTTTTGGAGTTATGTGAGAACATTTTTCTTTAGAGCTGTTCAAGGCTCTCCGCACTTTTCTTATAAGGTAAGAAAACGTTCCTGTATTTAAAGTAAAATGAGGTTTGAATGAAAAAATCCTCTTGGTATGATACGAGGTGTCCGGAGCTGCGCAGCGAAAGGACCCTTAATTGAACCAGGGAGGATTTCGTATGAATCAAAAACAAAACGCAAAAATTTTACAACTGACAGAAGTAACTTTAATAGAAGGAATAGACATCACCAAACAGAAACTGTAGCACGAGTACAGAATTTTAGAGGAAATGAAAATACAGGTTTTAATAGCTTGATGTCTTGGATTGATATGGTAAAGAATTATTATTGGGGTGGAGTCAACGTCCGCTACTGGCTTCCGTTGGTTGGCTTGTTGGGTAAAAAGGAAAAAAAGTCGGGTAGAAATGAAAGACGTTGTTAGCCTGGTATGACTTCATTCAATCTCAGATATAGGAAAGAAAAGAATTGCCGCATTCTTGTAGGCGACTTACAAAACTATGATCATCTAGATCAGATCTTTATATTTCTATGACATAAGTTTTTGTTAGTGTAAAAAAGATAGTATGGATAATGGAGGAGGTAGTACTTTAGAGTAGAATATAAATTATAATGTGTGCTTATAAATAACTCGAATGAGAGAAGCGAAGTTTATTTATTATAAAGACAGTGATAATTATATTTTTATTGAAATTTCTATTGACCTAAGAGAAAAGGGGTGTTATTATATAAAAACAGCCCAAGGGAATAAGCGTTTTTAAAGAAAATTTTAAAAAACTTTTTAAAAAAACATTTGACCTTTGATTGAAAAGCTGTTATTATATAAAAGTTGCTTCTAACAGAAACAACAAAATTGCTCTTTGAAAACTGAACAAACAAAACGTCAACAATAAACGT
>JBDNRM010000041.1:0-23619 GCA_047718615.1 Bacillus sp. (in: firmicutes)
TCCTCTCAATAATTCCGCGCTTCTCCCGATAATTCCGCGGTCCTCCGCGTTCCCCACCTATCCTAACGGTCAGCAACACGAAATTATCATTTACTTATCCCCAGATACTATCCAACTCTATACATTCTAAATAAGATACTTTTGCATCTCCATTTTCTGTGAATACAGTGACTTTTTCCACGCCATTTTTCGGATACACCAAGGTTGTAATGGCAGCTTCTCCATCATTTACAAATACCTCTACGGAAGAAAGATCAATATAAAGTTTCAGTTTCACTTTGTTATCTCTGCTTCTTACTGGTGCTTCTTGTACAGCCGAAAAGGAGTCGGAAAAATCACTTACTCCAGATTCTGTGCGATCAACAAATAGAAGATTTTTTAACGTATCATAATGGATAATCGTTTTTTCATCTTCATTATAATAAAGCTCTATTCCCCATTTACTGGCGTCTTTATTTTCAATTTCTACATTCAACTCTACTAAAGGATGCGACAATGGGACAGATAGCGCAGTAGAAGAAAGAAGGATATCTTCTTGAGAATAGCTTCGTTCTTTTTGTATACGTTTCATCTCTGCTACTGGGTTTTGGATAAGACGAACTCCCTCTTCTGTTGAAACAAGCGCTAATTCCCTTGGCAATGTCATAACGCCACGCCATTTTTCTGTCGGCAATTGATTAGCATACCGCCAATTATTCATCCAGCCAATATAAATTCTTCGCCCATCCGTGCTTGGTATATCTGACCAACTAACACCTGCATAATTATCTCTGCCATAATCAAGCCAAAGAATTGTTTCCGCTGAGTGCTCATTTGTAAATGTAGTGCCATCAAAGGTTCCGATAAAATACTGTGTTCTTGAGCCTTCTTTATAATTTACATTATCGCCAATGCTGACAATCATCACCCATTTTTCATTGCTTTGGTCCCCATCCACAGGTAATTTAAATAGATCAGGACATTCCCAAACAGCCAAATGAGATCCCTCTTCTTTTCCAAACTCACTAGCAAAATCCCAATCTTTTAAATTTGGAGATGTATATAAGGTTACGGTTTGATCTGTTGCTAGAATCATCACCCATTTCATTGTTTCCTCATGCCAAAATACTTTAGGATCACGAAAATCGGTTATATTCACATCAGCAAGTACAGGATTCCCTTCATACTTGCTCCATGTTCTTCCATCATCATGACTATAGGCAAGACTTTGTCTTTGCATCGGTCGATCCGATTCTGGATACATATCATGACTTGTATAGATGGCTACAAGTCCAGGTGCATCTGGGAAAAATCCTGTTGTATTATGCCAATCCACGACAGCACTTCCTGAAAAAATTGTTCCATGTTCATCTGGATAAAGAGCAATAGGCAGCTCCTCCCAATGAACTAAATCTTTACTTACTGCATGCCCCCAATGCATTGGCCCCCAAGTAGTGCCATCTGGATGAAACTGATAAAACAAATGATATTCTCCCTTAAAATAAACCATTCCATTTGGATCATTTAGCCAGCTCTCTTTTGGTGAATAATGAAAATGCGGTCGATATTGATCTGTATATTGTTTGATCATTTTTTAGGCTCCTTTAAGAGGTTGTTCAAAAAGTCCGTTAAAAATGACACCTCGAACTTCTTGGTCCTTTTTATCCTTCTTTTTGAACACGCACTTTAATAAAATTTTTTATTGGAAATGTATGAGAAAAAAGAGAGAGCTGTTGATGGCTGATACAGCTCTCCTCATTTAGAACTATTGGCGATCGTATCCATCTTGTTTAATTTTTAACCATTCTTGTAAACCAAGGCGATCTAGCTCTTTTAAGTAATCATTCCATTCTTCTTCTACTTTGCCATTTGTAATCCACTCCGCACGTTTTCTGTTTACAAAGGCAACTAAATCTGTCTCAATAGATGTAAGTTTATCTAATTCCTCTATTGAGAAGAATACTTTTGGATAATTATTATCTGCTTTCATATGTGGAACCATTACTTTTTTCATTAAATCTAATCTCCATGCAGCATCATCCGGTTTGGTTGCTACTTTTCCGTAGTATTCATCCAGAATAGCCAATGGACCATTTACACTTGTTTTTTGTCTTAACTCAACTGGTGCTGTTCCTTCTAATGCCAAGTGTTTTAACATTCCTGCTTCTTTATCAAACTCAAAAATATTCTGTTGTTTGTCGTCCCCATATGTTCCCCAGTTATCTTGAACGGATTGAAGTGGATCATATAATTGGTCTACCCATTTAGCAGTTAACTCTAAGTTTTTATTTTCAGAAGTAACAACCATTCTGCCTCGATCAAAACCAATTCCATTTGTTCTTGCCACGTTTATCTGACCATCTGGACCAGCTAATGGAGCTAATAAATCATATTTATCATTCATTCCCGTGATATTTGCTTTATCCCATGTGAAATACAAACCATAACGCTCATCTTTTCCTTTTGCTAGATACGTATTCCAGTCTTGGTCAAATGCTTCTACATCGATTAATCCTTCTTTGTTTAACTCATTAAAGAATTTAATTGCTTCTTTATAGCCTTCATCAGCTGCTGTATATTTTACTTTCCCATCATTTGTAACAACCGTATGATCCCAGTTGTCCCCTAGACCGAATGAACCGAATAGGAAGGATAAATCTTCTCCGCCACCGTTGATTCTAAAGGACATTGGAATTTCATCCGCTTTGCCGTTTCCATTTGGATCCTGCGTTTTAAAAGCTTTTAGCACTGTCTTTAACTCGTCTGTTGTTTTTGGCACTTCTAACCCTAATTTATCCAGCCATTCTTTGTTGATCCAAGGGAAGCAGTCAACCGCTTGAATCGCCTCTTTTCCTGTTCCCAACTCTTCAATCCACGGGAAGGAATAAATATGGCCATCTGGAGCAGTCATTAGTGATTTATACTCTGGTGCTTGTTCTAATACTTTTTTCAAATTGGGCATATAGTCTTCAATTAAATCTTCAATAGGTACAATCACGCCATCTTTTGCTAGTTTTAATAAGTCATAGTCGCTGTAACCAGCATCAAATATAGCATCTGGAAGATCTCCACTGGCAATCGCAATATTTCTTTTTTCCACAAACGACTCATTTGTATAGTTCTTCCAATCGATGTGTACACCAGTTTGCTCTTCTAATCTTTTAAAAACCAATTTCTCATTTGGATCTTTTGGTGCCAACGGCGAACTTTGCGTCATAAAATTTAAGGTTACTTCTTCTTTTAATGGAAATTTAACATTCGAAAGCTTATAATCAGTTGAAGCGCTTTCATTTTTATCAGAACATCCTGCTGTTATTAATACAGTTGCAAATGCAGTCAGCATTACTTTGCTCATTCTCTTCATAAAAGTGTTCCCCCATCTATTTTTTATTTTATAAAAAGCTTCTTTGAATTTCTTCCTATCCTAATTAGTTCAAAACTCAGAGAAGCCTACTAAACATTATTTTAAAGAACCTACCATAACACCTTTTTCAAAGTATTTTTGGAAGAATGGATACATGATGATTAACGGAAGACTGGAAATGACAATTGCTGCATATTTTATCATTTCAGAAAGCCTTTTCAATTCTGCCATTGCCAATTGATCACTTATCATTCCTGGATCAGCCTGATTTTGAATTAATATAGAGCGCAATACAAGCTGCAAAGGCTGTAGCTTCGGATCTTCTAAATAAATCATGGCATCAAAATAAGAATTCCATTGACCAACAAAAGCATATAGAGCTAATACGAAAATAATCGGTTTCGACAGCGGCAATATAATTTTAAAGAAAATAAGCAAGTCGTTTGCACCATCTACCTTTGCTGCTTCATTTAGTTCATAAGGCAGCCCTTTAAAATACGTCCTTGCTAAGATGATATTCCATACATTTACAGCTCCTGGAATAATAATCGCCCAGATTGTATTTAACATGCCTAGATCTTTGACAACTAAATAGGTTGGTATTAATCCACCACTAAAGAACATTGTGATGATAAATAATGTCATGAAAAATCCTTTACCGACAAAACCATCAATGGAAAGTGGATATGCTGCAAATATCGAGACAACGACTGTCACTACTGCGAACCCTACTGAGTAAAGAATCGCATTAAAGAAGCCTCTAATCATTGCATCATTTGTTAAAATAAGTTTGTACCCTTCTAAGCTCCAATCAGAAGGCTTTAAAGAAAGACCTTTATTCAGCAATACCGTTGGATCCATCAATGATGCAATGGCAACGTATACTAACGGAACGAGTACAACTAATACAGCCAAACATAGTAGAATACTATTTAAGGTAATAATAAATCGGTCAAAGCCTGTATGTTTGATATTCATAAAATTCACCCTCCTTAATACAATCCTTCTCCTTCATTCAGTCTTTTTACTACCGCATTTACGATAATCAGCAAGATGACGTTAATAACAGAGTTGAATAATCCTACAGCAGATGAAAAGGAATAATCGCCTGCTTGAAGCCCTATTTTATATACGTAGGTAGGAATAATTTCCGATGTTGGTATATTCATTGATGTTTGCATTAAATACGCTTTTTCAAAACCAATCGCCATAATGCTTCCTGCACCTAAAATAAATAGTACAGCCATTAACGGTTTAAGTGCTGGTAAATCGATATGAATAATTCGTTGAAAAATGCTGGCTCCATCAATTGTTGCTGCATTATGAAGTTCTGGATCCACATTTGCAAGTGCAGCCACATATATAATCGATGACCATCCTGCTGTTTGCCAAATACCTGAAAGGATATAAATCGAACGGAAATATTCAGGCTCTGACATAAACATGAGCGGCTTTCCTGTAAAATAACTGATTAAGCTGTTAATTGGTCCAGTCGGGGATAAGAAAATAAAGATCATCCCTACAATAACAACGACTGAGATAAAGTTTGGCGCATATAATACTAATTGGATATTTTTTTTGATAGAAGCCCTGCGAACCTGATTAATCATTAAGGCCAAAATAATCGGTATCGGAAAACTAAGGATAAGACCAAATAAACTTAGTTTAAGCGTACTCATAAAGATTGTTTCAAAGTTTGGGGAAGATAAGAACTTCACAAAATGCTTTAATCCGACCCATTCACTTCCTGTTATCCCTTTTATTGGGCTGAAATCTTTAAAGGCAATAATCGCTCCATACATCGGAACATATTTAAATACAATTGTTAAGATGACGGCTGGTGCAATTAACAGATACAGAAAATAATTATTTCGGATATACTTTAGATTTCTTTTTACTTTGTTGTTTGTTTTTGGTTTAATAGTCGTTTCTTCTTTTTGAACTTTTATCATTTGTTCCAACTGCTTCTCCCTCCTATCATCGTGATAAATATACATTTTTCCACAGTCAAATGATGAATTGGGACTGGATGCTTCCCAATGTTTCTACACATTTTATTTTTTGTAACCGATTACAATTATTTCTTAAAAAAAATGGACTTGCTTTGTTTTTCTGTGTAGCCTCATCTCTTTAGACTATTTATTGATGTAGTGCCTTTCTAATTAGCTAAGCTTCTTTCTGTTTTAAATATAACAAATTCCATTATCGGATGATTTTAATATATTTGGTTTCGTTTATCTAAAATTTTTGGGTTTAAAATGTGAGGAATTTTTCTTTTTATAAGGTTCTCAGTCCTTGGCTTTATATAAAAATTGGTGCTCCATCATTTATGTGGGAATCTATTGAAAACAGGTAGGAATGGACTCTCTATGAGTCCGCAGCCTGCATACACTTCGCTTTCCATGGGGCGGGCGCCGAGCCTCCTCGGAGCTAAAGCTCCTGCGGGGTCTCGCCTGTCCCGCAATTCCCATAGGAGTCTTCGTGATGCAGGCTGCTCCCTGCTTTAGCTATCCAAAACTTAGGGAAACTGCTTCTTTTCATGGATTATGTTGCAAATTTTGTTTGCTGGTGCACACAGTTCTTTTTTTCATAAAAAAAAGCCAAAACTTTGCTGTCATATTGTAAGTCATGAAAATGACTACTTACATGATGACAACTGATTTTGGCCTTTATTGATTGCTTCTGCAGTATTCTCACGTACTAGTTTGCCGTTTATTATTCTTCAAGCAGTCCTTTATTTATCCTCTCAACCGCTTGTTCGGCTGCCATTTTTACATTCTTATTGCTAATTCCCACTTCTTCAAATAGCTTTCTTATTTCATCACTGACAACTGGATATGCAGGGGTGATGGGACGATTTTTAGAAAAGGACTGTGCTTGTTCCACAAAAATATTTTTCGGATATGCCTTTAGTTCTGTCAACTCTTCTGTTACAGAGTATCTTGCCGGAATATCTCCTGTTTCCTTCACATATTTTTTCACCCCTTCATAACTGGAAATATATTGAACAAATTCCCATGCTTCCTTCGGGTGTGATGACATGGCAGAAATTCCTACTGCCCAGCCTCCATTAGGAACCACTTGATTCTTTGCTTTTGGCAATGGCGCTATCCCGAAGTCTTCTCCTAATTGAAATTCGGGATGATTTATCGCATAATCCGTTAATGTCCAAGATCCTAATACTGTCATCGCCAAATGACCAGTTACAAAGGGATCTTCTGGCAATTCAATGGATGCAACATGATATGTTTGATAAAGGTCTTGGTAAAATTGCAACGCTTCTAATGACTCCTCTGAATTTAAAAAACCAGAAGCAGTTGTTCCTTCTTTATTTAAAATATCTCCTCCAAATTGCCATAACAAAGGCATTTTAAAGTACGCGGGGCCTTCTCCGTCATTAAATCCTTGAGCGGGATCAATGCCATACACTTCTTTTGCTGGGTCTGTTAATTTCTTAGCAATTTCCAACACTTGAAGCCATGTTAAAGGTTTATATGGATTAGAGGAGGGAAAAGGAATGCCAGCTTCCTGAAAAAGTTTTTTATTATAAAATAATGCAATTCCAGACTCCACAATTGGCGCTAAATATATTTCATCCTTATATGTTACACCTTTAAGGGTTGAACTTGGTATATCCTTAATATTCCCATCTTTTTTCATAAATGAATCGATTGATAGCAATAACCCTGAATCTGCATATAATGCTAAATTAGGGCTGTCGATAGACATAATATCAGGTGAACTGCCTGCCACTATTTCTGTCCTCAATCTTGTTTCATAATCTCCAAAAGGAATGGACACTAGCTTAATCTTAATCATTGGATGTGTCGATTCAAATGCGGAAATAAGCTCTTTAAATGCTTTATTCTCTGCTTTTGTTCCGTAATTTCTCCAAAAGGTCAACTCCACTTTTTTTACATGCTCTTTTTCCTCTGTATGCAATTTATTGGTAAAGGAAGAAAAAAGGGTTACTAAATAGAAGCCAATTGAAATAATAAAGATAAGGAATAAGATTATTAAGATTAACTTTTTTCTCATCTTTTCTCCCCGTCCTTTTGTACTTTTTTGTCCCACTCTTAACAGCAGTTTCCAATGTTTTATACCGCTCTTTTACGAAAATCCGCTGGAGTTTGACCAAAATACTTTTTAAATACTGTGCTGAAATAACCTGAATTAGAAAAACCAACCAATTGAGCAACATCAATTATTTTCAGTTCCTTATCTTGTAAAAAATCAATTGCTTTTGTCATACGCAGCCGTAGAAGATAATCACTGAAATTCTGTCCAATATGAAGCTTAAACAGTTCTGATAAATAGGCACTATTAATATGAAATTGATCAGAAAGTGTGGTAAGTGTAATCTCCTCCGCATAATGATTCTCTATGTAAAGGCGAACTCGTTCCACAATGGTGACACCCACACTCGTTTTTGCTTTATGAACTTGATCCATAATCGTATTTCCTAACTGGATTAAATTTTCCATCACCGTCGTTTGCGAATTAAGCTCCCATATGCTTTGTTGACAATTCCACATCAATTGTTTGATTACTTTTGTATCTACCTCATACTTGGAGGCAAGTGAACTTAATAAATATAATACGCGGTTAGAAACAACAGAAAAAGACATAATTGAATGAGATTGGTTTTTGCCTAATACAGTGGAAATATAGTATTGAAAACCATCTCTTTTATTTCCCTCAATCGTATTAATCATCTTTTTCTCTAAATCTGGTGTAAAAGTAAACAGTTCTTTATAGACCGTTTCATCCAGTACCTGCGAAGACAATCCTATCTCACTTTGACTCCAGGAAAGTAAACTAGAACGATAACCGCTTTTCATTTTTTTATAACTTTGGACTACTTTGCCAACGCCAATTACAATTTCAAGATTCATATAACTATTCACATAATGAGTGATATCTCTTACTATATTCTTTTGGTTGTTTTCACTATCCCCCTCCACTAGATAGACAAAATGAATCATATTCTTATAATTTGGATCATAAAAGGAATAGGTTTGTTTTCGCTTTTTTGCAATCTCCCGACAAAGCATACGAAACGGATTCCACAAATCTTTAGCTAGATGCGGATTTTTATATGAATCTCTTATTTCAACGGAAATATATTGAAACAGCCCATTCTCTATCGGAAAATTTTCCAATTCTAACTGCTGAATCATTTCAAAAGGCAGAGGTTTTTCGGTCCAATCTTCTTTTACAAGTTGAAGTAAAAACTGTTCTTGCTCTTCTTCTTTTTGAAGAGTTGCTTTTTTAATGATTTTTTCCGCTTCTTTGCGCTGAGTTTGCTCTTGCTCTATTTCGATTCGTACTTTTTCCAAAGCATCTATTAATTCACTTGGTGCAATAGGTTTTAATAAATAATGTTTTACTCCCTCCCGCATAGTGGATTGAGCATATGCAAAATCATTATATCCAGATAAAACGATTACTTTCACGGATGGGTATGTTTGATGACATTGTTTTACAAATTCAATGCCATCCATTATCGGCATTCTAACATCTGTGACGACAATATCGACTATTTTTTCTTTTAGTAAATCTAGTGCTTCTACCCCATTAGAGGCTTCTCCAACTATTTCAAATCCAAGCTCCTCCCAGTTCACCTTCATGCGCAGCCCTCTGCGGATTTGAACTTCATCATCCATAATAATGACCTTTTTCATGATAGCACTCCCTTCGATAAATGAATGCATAAAAGAATAGCTGTCCCTTCATTATGTTCTGTTTGAATATCATAAGTAAATTTATCACCGTAATAAATTCTTAATCTTCCAAGAACATTTTTTAAGCCGATACTGTTTCCACTGCTGTTTAAAACATTATTTGTTTCATTATCTTGCTCGATATACATCATATCCTGATAAACATCGCTTGCCATGCCAATTCCATTATCCTGTATTAAAAGGAAAAGCGTATCATTTATCCGTTCCGATTTTATTAAAATCTCTGGTGGTCTGCTACCTTGAAAACTATATTTAACAGCATTCTCTACTAGTGGCTGAATAATAAATTTGATAATAGGAAGATCACTTGCCAAAGGATCTTCTTCGATTTTTATCTCAATGGTGTCTTCATATCTTAGTTTTAATATTTCGGTAAAGCTGCGAATATAACCGATTTCTTCCTTTAGTGACACAATATCATTGCTTGTATCAAGAGAGTATCTCATCATCCTCCCTAAGTATACGCTTACATTAACTACCTCATCGTTTTTTCCTTGTGCTGCTAGTCCTCCCATGATTTCAAGTGTATTATTCATAAAATGTGGATTTATTTGCAGTAATAATGCCTTATATTCTGCATTTTTCCTACGCAGATTTGCTTCATATTCTGTAGCAATTAAATGATTCAATCGATCTACAGTATGACCAAATATATTAATCGCGTAGCCCACTTCATGTTTATACGGTTTAATCGTTTTAATAAATCGTTTCGCTCCGAGAAAATCTCCATGTTCTATATATCCCATTGCTTTTCGAAGCATTTCTAATGGCTTAACAATGGTAGAAGATTGCAAATAGGACGCTAATATGGTGGCGATAAAAATAAGTGCACTAACAATAAATAAATTACGTTGTAACTGAATTATTTTAACAAACAGTTCTGATTTTGTGACTTCACTTATAAGAACCCAATCTCCTACACTTAATTTTTGATAAAAAACAAGATACTCTTCCCCCTTATAGGTAGTTTCTATCAATCCTTTTTCCCTAGTTTGGTTGGAAATTTTTTTTAAGCTGCTTGATAGAACCTTTGAGGGTGTCTTAATTTTTCCTGGAAGTACGTTGGTTCCACCTTTATCGACAACATAGACACGACCACGTTCACCAACTTTAATTTTCCTCAATGCATTTTCTAAAGTGTCAGTTGGAAAATTCACTTTAATAATTCCAACTGAATCTAATGTAGAAATATCAAATAAAGGAAGAAGGTAACTGATAATATTACTTTCTTTCATTTCTTGCGACAGTTGATAAGGATCCATATGTGCTTTTGCCCATCTTTGATCCTTATCCTTGAAATTCCGAAACCACTCTGTATTTTTTAGATTGCTGTTTTTCCCCCATGTACCCGTTCCATCGTTAAAAAAAACGGAAATAGATACGGAATTTGAATTATTGACCATCATGGTGGACAGCTGCATTTTCAATTGATTTTTTAATACTAGCCTTTCCGTGTTAGTTAGATCGTTATCTGCATTTATCCAGTCTCGGGTTGCTTGATTGACAAGTACTTGTTTCCCTAAATCCTCCACTTGTGATGTAATGGAATCAATGTATAAAGAATATTGATCCATCATTTCAATCGTGATATCTTTTGTCTGTTCTTCCATAATACTAGTAAATCTAGTAGGAATAATGATGGAGATAATGAGAAAGGGGATGGTTAATAATAAGGTGAAAATAAGAAATATACGATTTCGCAAAGAAAAAAACATGCAATCTCCCCTTTTCAGAAAACCCTTACATTTTATTATGTACAATTAATTTTATGCTAAAAGAAACTAACATTCTATTTTTCTTTTAAATTCTTCGTGTATTCTGACTGCTCCCTGCTCTCACTACAAGAATAAAACTTAAGAAAGCGCTTTTTCTTTCAATGTAACATAAAAGGATTGTGGTTGCCATCTATTATTATTATTTTTATCAATTGTTAGGTTGGAGGTTCTTTATTTTGATTGGCTGTGCTCTGCAAAGAGACTCGCTCTCGTAATTCCATTCGCTTTCTTGAGGAGACTCTTCAGACTCTTCTTTCCTGCAATTCCGAGGAAATCATCGTGTATTTAACCTGCTCTTTGCTTCAAACTTAGTCCATAAAACAAAATGGAAAGCTGCTTCTTTTCATGCGCCGTGGTGCAAATTTTGTTGCATAGATGTCTACCCTGAAAATAAGTGCTTTTACTTAGTCCGCAGCCGGAATACACTTCGCTTTCCATGGGGCGGGCGCCGAGCCTCCTCGCTGCGCTGCGGGGTCTCTTCTTTCCCCCAATTCCCATAGGAGTCTTCGTGTATTCCGGCTGCTCCCTGCTTTATCATAAACTAGAAAACTGCTTATCCTGTGCCGTGATGTAAATTTAACTCTATTAAATGAAAAAATTGCAATCCATAAGATCTCGCTCTCTTTGGGCGGATTCTTATGAATTACAATTTTTTCTAAAAAACATTTTTTTGTTTAAACCAAATTCATTGGCTAGGCTAGCCTCTTGACCATACACCGGTTTAAAAACTCATCCATTTTGAATATAGTTTACTTTAAAAATGCTTTTGTCCGTTCAAATTGAGGGTTTGTAAATAAATCTGCTGGATGACCTGATTCGACAATTTCTCCGTTGTCCATGAAAATAACGTTGTTCGCGACTTCTTTTGCAAATCCCATCTCATGTGTGACAACAACCATAGTCATATGTTCTTCTGCTAAGTCTTTCATTACTTTCAATACTTCCCCGGTTAATTCTGGATCTAAGGCAGATGTTGGTTCATCAAAAAGTAAAATCTCTGGATTCATCATTAATGCACGAGCGATTGCTACTCGTTGCTTTTGTCCGCCTGATAGATTTGCTGGATAAGCAGAAGCTCTGTCTGTTAATCCAACTTTCTCCAACAGCTCTTTGCTTCTAGCTTGAATTTGAGCAGCTGATTCTTTTTTTGCCATCTTAGGAGCAAGTTCCAAATTTTGTTTTACTGTTAAATGTGGAAACAGATTAAAATGCTGAAAAACCATCCCCATTTTCGAGGTGATTTTTTTGATTTCCTGCGAATTGGAATATACTCCATCCTTCACTAAATCATCGCCATCAATCCGAATGCTGCCTCCTTGTATATTTTCTAAGTGTACAAGACTTCGGAGCATTGTACTCTTGCCGGAACCTGAAGGACCGATTACTGCCACTACATCGTTTTTATTAATATCAAAGGTTATTTGCTTTAATACATCCAAATTGCCGTATGACTTTTTTAGATTAGATATTTCCATAATAGCCATTTTTCATCACATCCTTTTTATTCGAATTTAAATCTTCGCTCCACCCATTTAAATAGTATTGTTAATAAAAGCGTCATGAACAGATAAATAATTCCCGCCACAAAAAATGGCGTAATGGTAAAGTCGCGATTGACTGCCGTCTGCGCAAAATGCAGTATTTCTGGAACAGCGACTGCATAAAGCAATGCGGTATCCTTAATCAATGTCACCGATTCATTGGCAACAGCAGGAAGTGCAATTCGGAACATTTGCGGTAAGACAACACGTGTTGTTGTCTGCCATTTATTTAAACCAAGTACTTGTGAAGCCTCATATTGACCTTTATCAATAGCCAATAGCCCTCCACGAAAAATTTCCGCAAAATACGCTGCATAATTTAAAACAAATCCTAATGATGCCGCAACAAAACGATCCAACACCATATATTCCCCTATTCCAGGAATCATTGGCAAACCAAAGCATATAAACAATAGCTGCAGCAATAGTGGTGTACCGCGCATTACATAAATATACGTATGTGCGAACCAAGCTAAAGGCTTTATACTGCTTCTTACAGCAAGTGTTAAGAGAAATCCTAATGGAATAGATAGAATAATTGCTATTAAGAATAGTAGAATTGTTGCCTGTGCCCCTTCTAACATGGGCTTAAGTATGGAGAGTAAGTACTCAAGTGACATAAAAATTATTCCTCCCAATAAACAAAACAGGCCCCCTCTAGGAACCCTGTTTTTTCCTCTATTTATTTAGTCGTTACTATTAATTTAATACTTTTTCTTGACCAAACCACTTTTTCGAAATGGAAGCAGCAGTACCATCTGTATTCATCTCATCTAGTGCTTTTTGCAGTTTCTCTAGCAGTTCTTCATTCCCTTTTTTCACGCCAACTCCATATTCTTCTGGAGTAAGGGATTCATTTAGAACTTTGAAACTGTCTTTTTGTTTTGTCATGTAATAATCAATAACTACTTCATCAATTACAACTGCATCCAAGCGACCGGATTTTAGATCATTTAAAGCCATTACATTATCGGAAAACTCGGTAACTTCTTTGATTTTTGATTTAATTGGATTTGCATCCAAAGCATCAGAAGCAGAAGAAAGAGATTGAAGACCAACAACTTTTCCTTTTAAGTCATCTAGTTTTTCCAACTTAGAATCTGCCAATGTCACAACAACTTGGGCATTTTTTAAATAAGGCTTTGTAAACAACACTTTCTTTTTGCGATCATCTGTAATTGTATAGCCATTCCAGATAAGGTCAATTCGACCACTGCTTAATTCAGACTCTTTCGTCTTCCAGTCAATAGGTTGAAATTCAACTTTAACACCCATTTTTTCAGCTGCTGCTTTTGCATAATCAATATCAAAACCAACGATTTTATTATTATCATCTCTAAAACCCATTGGAGCAAATTTATCATCAATGCCAATTATCAATGTATTTTCGTTTTTGTCCTTTGTAGAATTAGAACATCCAGTAAGAATTAAAAATAATGCTGTTATGCTTAGAATCATTGTTGCTAAACGTTTCATCTTGTAAATACCACCTTTAGAAGAGTTGAATTTTGCTATAAAACTTGTATCGTTCATTCTTTTATCTCATCATTTCCTAGGAAAACCACTCCTCCTAAAAAATCACTCGACTCTTATAGAAATACCTATATATACATAAAACACTTTACTCCGATAACATATTAGAGTAATAACGAACTTTTATAATCTATCATGAAGTAAAAGTTCATGTCAATGAATTTTTTAGTATATTAGCAGACTAAAGGATTGTTTTTTTCTGTCCGTATTCTTAACAGCTATTCCAACTATTATTTTTCAAATTTGGAAAAGTAATTACAATCATAATGGAGGAAAAACAATGAAGAATCAGGCTGTTTATTTGAAAAAAAACATTATTAAAATTAATATAAATTAACAAGAGTGTTGATTATCCAAAATTAGACAGAATTATCCTATGAAACATTAAGTAGCTTTTTTAACTAGTACATTTTACCTGATTAGATTTGAAAAGGATGAATCAGAACAAAAACTACAGAGAAAATAGGGAAGTTTGTCCGATAAAAGGGCAATCAGAACAAAAATCCAAAACTCAGGATCCTGTCCCCTAGTACACGAAAAGCATTACCATAGTGGGGAGAGGCTTCAGAATTTTTAAAATTTTTTAGGGAATTATTGGTTAATTAACACACCTGATAAATTAAGTGGTAAATAATTCTTAAGGAGCGTAACAATGATAAAAGGACTTTATGAAGTGCACTTACCCGTTAGTAATTTACAACATTCCATTCAGTTTTATGAAAACCTTGGATTACAAATGGCCTACGAATATGAAAAAGTTGCTTTTCTTTGGATTGTTCCAAACAAAACTTGGCTAGGTCTTTGGAAAACGGAGATTTCTAAAGACAGGGAGCCTGCCAGTTTTCCAGGTAATGGTCGGCATTTAGCTTTTGAAGTGGATTTTGATGACATGTTGAAAGCAAGTACCTGGCTAACTGAAAAAGGTATCCGTCTTCGGTCGCATGGTGGCTTGGAACCATTGGAACCAATAGCTAGACCACATCAGCAGAATGTATCCATTTATTTTAATGATCCAGATGGCAACGCTTTAGAATTGATGTGTAATTTGCCTGAGGGAAGCCCGACTGAACCGAGTAAAATGATGTATTTGAGTCAACTTGAAAAACTTGTATAAAGATAACTCCAAATAGCCACTCTACATAAGAAGTGTAGTACGGCTATTATTCTTTTATCATCGAGTCAAGCTAGTTCATATGAATGGTGATAACTACCTCATGAAAAACCGACAATATATATTTTAGTTCAACAAATATATAAAAATCATCTTTAACTGGATAACGGTCTCCATTAAAGTTTATTGTCAGGGGTCATATTGAAATGTTGAAGAACCAAGCACCCTCAAGTTAAAACTTTAAATCACTTATTTATCTTCATTTTCCACTACATATTTAAGCTTGGCAAGCTTATTATTCCAAAATTGTTCGTAATAGGAAAGCCACTGTTTTACTTCTGATAATGGCTCTGGGTTCAGCTGATAGATTTTTTCTCTGCCTACTTTTTTGCCACTGACTAAACTTGCTTCTGCCAGTACATGGAGGTGCTTAGCAACTGCCGTACGACTTATAGGAAATTGAGCTGTTATTTCAGAGATAGCTAACTTGTCGTTGGAAAGCAATCGAAGAATCTCTCTTCTTGTTGGGTCGGCAATAGCTTGGAATACATCATGCTTTAATGCTGACACTTAACCTTCAATAACCTTTAAAAGTCGTTCATTAACAATACTAACCCAACCATGATCCATTCTTTCACGAATAACAGAGCTTTTCTCGTTTGCTTTCGAAAGAACCGTATCTGGAGTTTTCCATCCGCCATGAATAAGTGTAAACTCTGTTTTATCACCCAATTCTTTTAATAGAAAAGAAACGATCCAACCATCTGTATCCCATGAAAATGATAGCTTGTTCGGTTCATTCACTTCTAATACCTTACATGGTGATGGACCAAATGGAGATTGTACATGAAATTCGTGCCCTACTGTCGGCTCAAAATCATTTGGCATGAACCATGAGGCAATCCCATCAGAAGTAGATACCGTATCCCATACCTTTTGGATAGATGCTTCAAATACGACTGTTTGTTTAATATCTTGTAAAGTGTCCATTATTATTTCTCCTTTGTATATAGTTTAAACAACACCTTTTGGTTTCACGTCAAACTTGAGTTATCTTATTTTGAACATTCAGTTTAACACTCTTTCATATACTATTAGAGCACTACTCTGTCAAGGACGTATTCTCCCGCTGAGCTATCAGTACTCGCCAAAACGTTGATTTAACAACATCTCCGTTCATTCTGCTACCACCATTATACAGAAATGACTGCATCTCATCAACGCTTTGTGTCAACATATTTAAAACTATATCCTGAAGGGTGAACTTTACCTGTATTCAAGTAATGATGTATCGTAGGTTGCTTAATATCCAACTGTTGACTGGCATATTTTACGGATTCAAAAACAATTTTTCTCTTACCTTTGGTAGCCATTATTTGTCTGCCTGCTAATACTTGCACCACGAACTCTGGCTTTGAACTTTTCATCTTTCCTTTCTCCATTGCACCAGCACCAATTATGCTTATCCTGATAGTAAGCCATTAAAATCATTTCACATTCGTAAGCTCGCCTATCAGATTAATAACGTCCAATGATTTCCACATCGAGCGCTCCATTATGTTCCGCAACAACCTCGTGCCATTTTTCTGGTCGATTGCGTGTTTCATAAGCCCTTTCTGGATTTCCACTAAACCAATTTGAGCCAATATAAAAAATAATGTCTGTGTTTTTAATTTTGTGAGCGTAAACGTAGTATTTCATTAATTAAACCTCCAGCAGAATAATATCTGCTGGTATTGTATTGATCCAATTTAATTTGTAAACTCACTGGACGGTCAGCTTTTCATTTATTTATGAAACCTTAACCAATCTATTTCGAACATAAAAAGAACACCAGCTCAACGAACTGGTGCAATCCTGTTACAAATATGTTTGTAACATTTTGATTTGGAAAGCTCTAAGGTTATCCGAATAATATTTATAATTCAAAGCAGATGCTACAAAAATTATAACTTGCAAGATGAGCCCAACCCAGAAGTAAACATTATAGCCAAAGTCAGATAAATGAGTAAAAATGATAATTGCAGTCATTATTAGTGACAGCATGCTACTTACAAACAAAGCTCCTAGAGCATGTATTGTGCCTAACAAATGTCTGTATCTGCCTTCCAGATATGTTCTTGTGTCAGCATCTCGATTAATTAACATTGCATGCCACACATATTCAAAATGAAAATAATCTTCATTTTTATTTTGTCCCCAACCATCAGGCCTTGGAAAGTTGGGAATTTTCCTAGCAATTTTCACATAATTTTTATTTGAGTTGATAACCCAAGAGCTTCCAAAATAAATTTGGTGTAATAAGTAGCCAACAGGTACACCGATGGCAGTTAATGATAATAACAGCGTTAATCCTGTTTTTAAATCCACCATTTTTGTATCTAACGGATTAATCCCTTTGAGGAACAGGATTGATTATTGCAGATGAAATGAGCCACTTATGCGGAGTTTAAAGCCAGTCATTGCGGAGAAAAGAGCCACCATTTGCGGAATGGAGAGCCATTATTAATAGAATCATGAAAACCTCTTGTATAATTATGTTGCATGCATTCAAGCATGACACTAATATACAGGAGGTTTTTATCGTGCTTAATTGTCGCAAGATTCTGGAACTTTATTTTGAAGGAGTCAGTCAGAGAACTATTAGTTCTAGCACTGGACATTCAAGGAATACTGTTTCTGATGTCGTTCAACGTGCCAAGAAACTTGGTGTGGAAAGCCTGAACGATACAATGACCAACCCATGGCTAGAAGCTTTTCTTTTTCCAGAGAAACAAGCTATAGAGAAAGGTTACTTCCCGGTTGATTGGGAAAAAGTCCATAAAGAGTTACAAAAAAAGAATGTCACCTTGACTTTATTGCATCACGAGTATGCGACAGAAGCACGTGGTGGTGGAAAAATTCCTTATGCCTATCGTACTTACTGTGAAAACTATGGGAAATATGCGAAGAAGTATAAGTTAACCATGCCTATTCGAAGAAAACCAGGTGAAGTTATGGAGGTAGATTGGGCTGGATCTACGCTGCAAATAATTGATCGCTCAACAGGAGAAACAATTCCAGCATATGTTTTTATTGCGACCTTGCCTTATAGTCAATTCAGCTACGTTGAAGCATTTTTAGATAGGAAATCAGCTAATTGGCTTATTGCTCACATTCATGCATTGGAGTATTTCGGGGGAGTTCCTGAAACGTTGGTTCCCGATAACTTGAAAACAGGGGTTACAAAAGCACATCGAGAAGAGCCTCTTCTGAATGAAGCCTATCGTGAACTTGCAGATTATTATTCTACTGTCATAGTTCCGAGCCGTGTTCACAGGCCGAAAGATAAAGCAAGCGTCGAAGGGACTGTTGGATATATTTCTCGGCAGATTATCGCTCTACTAAGAAACTATCATTGTTTTCATATCGAAGATTTAAATCAAAAAATCTTTGAAAGGCTAGAGGAAATTAACACCATTGATTTTCAAAAGCGACCTGGTTCGCGTAAAAAGGTGTTTGAGGAAGAAGAGAAATCCTACCTTCAATCGCTTCCTCAAACACGGTACAAACTTGCAGAATGGAAAACAGCAAAAGTTCAACTGAACTACCACATCCAAGTTGAACGAATGTATTATTCCGTTCCATATGATTATGTCCGAGAGAATGTCGACATACGACTAACCACGGATTTAATTGAAGTTTACTTCAAAGAAGTCCGTATTGCATCCCATAAACGATTAAAAGGTGAAATTGGTCAGTTTTCTACGAACACAGACCATATGCCTGATAATCACCGATTATATCTAGAACATAATCCTGATAATAATCGGCAGTGGGCAGAAACGATTGGACCGTCCGTGACAAAGCTGGTTTCTTATATCTTAGAAAAAAATGTGGAGAAAAAGGCATTAAATATCCTTAGTACACTTAGGAATCTATCAACAAAATACACAAAGGCAGACATGGAAAAAGCAACAGAAACATTACTTGAAATATCAACAAACCCAACGGTTTCTGTTTTAAAAAGTGTATTGGAAAGAATGAAGAAAAGAAAACAAAAACAAAATATAGATATTAGCACCACCTCTGATGATTATGGATTTATCCGTGGGGCTAAATACTTTGGGAGAGAGAATAAATGATGAATCAAGAGACGTTACGTAAATTAATAGAACTGAAAATGGGTGCGATGGCTGAACTATATAAGCAACAAGGACAGAATAACGATTACAAGAGTATGGACTTTGATGATAGATTCAATCTGTTAGTAGATTACGAGTATGATAGACGGAAATCTAATAGACTAGAAAGATTAATTAAGCAGGCAACATTTAGTGATCCAACAGCAGCCATTGAAGATATTGAATATCATCCTGATCGTAACCTAGACAAGAAGCAAATACTAGAGTTAGCAACAGGAAATTACATTCAAAACCACCATAACATTATTTTAATGGGAGCCTCAGGGAACGGAAAAACGTGGATATCAAACGCCTTTGGTGTCCACGCATGTCGCCAATATTACAAAGTAAAATATATTCGATTACCAGAATTACTGGATGAATTAGCTGTAGCAAAGTATGAGGCAGATGGCAGTTTTCGTAAGTTGATTCAAAAATACAAAAAGATTGATCTATTGATAGTAGATGAGTGGTTATTAACAGAGCTGTCAGAAGAAAATGTACTCCATGTGTTGGAAATTATTGAAGCTAGGTTAAAGAAAGCATCTACTATTTTCTGTTCTCAGTTTTCTCCAGAAGGATGGCACTCGAAACTAGGGCAAGCACAGATAGCAGATGCAATTCTTGACCGAATCGTTCATGATTCCTATAAGATTCTAGTTGATGGCGAAGTTTCGATGAGAGAACGTCATGGGTTGAGGGTATCTATATGATTCCCTCCGAAGTGGAAAATCGTATAGCAAGGTATTTTATGCATAGGTATTTGCCCGATCAAGTGAGGGTAGCAGTTGAAGAGAGATTATTACCCTCCTGCATATGGGATGAGGAAGAGAATTTAGATCATGATGAACTGGTTCGTTGGGCAATGGAGATTATTGATAAGCAATTAGGAGATAAAAGATTCAGATAGTACAAATGGCCATTGGAACGAACCTTGTTCTAATGGCTTTTAATAACGGTGGCTCTTCCTCCCCGCACTTACTGGCTCAGATGTCCGCAAACAGTGGCTCAAAACTCCGCACTGCTGGCTCAATCTATCCGCAATATTCAAACAGGATTTCATAGAACAGCCAGAAAATCAGTATCCAGCCAGGAATCCCCCAGCGAATTAAATGTTTTGTTTCAAATTTCATTTTTGAAACTCATCTCCTTTCGTTATTTGTTTTTCAACAAATTCATTAAATCCTTTTTTAAAATAAAAAAACACCCTCAAGGGTGCCTTTTTAAGAAAAAATTAATGCAGCCACTAACAAATTCAAACCGTTGTTTTCAACATTGAACTTTCTTCTGTAATCACTGCCATTGTATGTGTTAAACCATTCCTCAAGGTATTCCTCGGTTTCAGGTTTCTTTGCAAAGTCAGCTAAATCAGGTATGTCGTATTTTTCGCCCAAATATTTGAACAATGTACGATTTAAGCATTTTTCTTCAACCAAACTGATCTCTTCTTTAGCTCCATTGTCGATTAAATGATTAATCAATAATGTTGGAAACTGCAATCCTTTACTACTCATAATATTACCTCCCCAAAGGACATTTTATTTTGATTCTTTCTTACATTTATTTAACATTATCTCAATGGCGCTTTCTTCCGAAAAAGTATCAAGGTGAGCCCATTTTATTTCATCCCTATTGTATGTTGTGTAAGCATATCCGTAAAAACCTTCTTTATCTACATATGCTAGTTTTATTTCTCAATAGTATGTGACTTCCATAAGACTAGTTTGTTGCACCTTTTCTATATGAAGAAAGCTTTTGATTTCATTTACAGCCATTTTTATCACCTCCCTTTCACCTATTCGACAAATGGTTACATTTTCCTGCAAAGAAAAACCACCTAGCTCGTAAAAGCTGACGGTCTGTAGTTCAATTATTCTTCTTCTTTAACTTTATCCCGTATTTCGTCTGTAATGTCTGCTAACAAATCCAAGCTATCATGTATGTTATTAAGAAACTCTGTTGAAGTTGTGTAATTGCCAATAGACATTGTTATTGTTTGAGAACCGTCAGCGTTATTAACTCGTTTATAGCCAGAGTCAATTTGATTCGGTCTGTAATTATGGACGATATTATTTCGGAAGTCCTTCACCTGTTTAAATATAGCGTTGTTTGGTAATGCCACCAAGTAGTCATAAAGGTCTTTATCTGCTGTTTCAAGTTGTTTTAATACCTTGTTTCGGAATCCCAAAGCAGGCTCTATATCAAATTTGTATTTAACATTAATAATATGATAAACAGCATCAATTAAACCTTCAAACCTTGTGTAATAACTGTCCATATAAAAGCCAAACCAATATAAGTGTCCATGATGTTTTTCGTCGAAGTGCGGAAAATATTGAACACTTATACCATTTTCACCTGGCGACTTAAACCATTCTTCATCTGGAATACCAGCGTCATAGTAAGATTTTAACAAAGTGTAATTAACCCTCAAATCAAATGCTCTGTTATTAAATTCCTGAAGCAAATAATGAAGGTTCATTCCGTAATAACTTTCATCAAAATTCAAGATGTTGAAAGTTTTCTTATCTGCATCAAAAGCAATTTTATTTAATGTCTCAACTTTATCACCGACTATTTTGAGCCAATCCTCTTTGTCGGGATATTTTGCGTAATCGTATATATCCAAAAAATTCACCTCACATATTTTATATTGGTTAAATTCGCCAATAAAAGACATTTTTCCTATGCACAAATAAAAAACGTGTTACAAATTTTGTAGCACGCTCATTTATTCTTTGTATATTCGGCCATCCATTCGTCTTGCATGGCTGTTATGGCTTCGGCTCGTTGTTCAGCTCGTTCCTTCATGATTGGTATTCTTGCTTCCATGACAGGATCTTTCGGAAACGCTGCTTGTAGGAATTGAATCATCATTACAGTTATTAATAAAATCATCGCTACGGTCAAGCCAATGTACGTGGCTATCGTTTTAATGTTGTTCATTGTAAGTACCTTCGATGTATGATTGACCGTTAAGCTGTATTTATATATCAATTTAACAGGCAATTTTTCTTTCATTATATACTCCCCTTCAGTTAAATCCCATAAGTTAATAACTTGGCACAGGCGTGTTGATTAACCAATAAAATCCAAAAAAAGCACACAAAAAAGGACACTTTTCTTGTAGAATGTAATTTGCAGAAAACAAACTCAAGAAAAGGTGTCCCTATGAAGAAGAATACCATATTCCCGAATTTACTTCAAAAAATTGTTTTAGAAGAAGAACTCACATCCATTCAAACAGCTATTGGTTATATAGACACGGCTCGTAAACTGGATATGCTAACGTTGATCAAGTACTTAGTCTGCGCTTCAATGAATGAATTTAAAAGTTACCGTCATTGTGCAGATGTAGGTGTACAATATGGATTGCCACAAATTGACCATTCCACTCTCTCAAAGAAAGCTAGTCACATGGACTATCATATAATGAAAAAACTCTTTGATTTAATCGTTTCTAAATGTAATCGAATGACACGAAGAGCATTAAATCTTTCAAAGGAGCTTCTTCTAGTAGACTCCACTACGATTACTGTGGGGAAGTCACGTCTGCCTTGGGCGCTTTATCATGGGGAACGCGCAGGCATCAAATTGCATGTTAGCTATTCCCCACTCACTGAAATGCCTCTTCAAGTCGTTGAAACGACCGGGCTTGTCCATGACGGGCCAATTGGTGAACAATTGGTTGATAGACGTTTTATCCTAGTGGAAGATCGAGCTTATTTTAAGATCAAAAGAATTGACCAGTTTACGAAAGAGCATCAAAAGTTTGTGATTCGTATGAAAGAAAATGTGGAGATTTTCAGGCCACATGCTTTAAAACGTCTTGCGAAAGCTGGATCATCTGTTACACGTGATATCACCTGTAAGCTAGGCACAAAGCAATCCCGTTCAAAGGAACGTCATCGGGTCGTCTTTTTTCAAGATGATCATGGCAAGGAAATACGAGTTGTCACCAATCTCATGAATGTTGCACCAGAAGCCATCGCCGATATGTATAAAGCAAGATGGAGAATTGAAACGTTCTTCCGATGGATCAAACAGAACTTAAATGTTCCTGTTTTATTTGGCACAACGAAAAATGCCGTTTTTAATCAGCTTTTCGCTACATTAATCGCTTATGTCCTATTAAAATGGCTCTATTCAAAGACATTAAAAGGGCGAATATTCAAAAAAATATCGTTTGCCTCGTTTCAAAGACAATGGCTTGAAGACAGTCTGCCTATAGACTGGCGTTCTGAAATAGCAGTTGTTTTGAAAAACTACAGGGAAACTCAAGGGATAAGTCTGTCTAATTTTGGATAATCAACACTCATGATACTTTTATAAAGTTTTTAAAAAACGACTTTTTCATCTTTAACTCTTCCTCTATTTAGATTAATTAAATTATTTATTAGCTATATTAC
>JBDNRM010000042.1:0-15530 GCA_047718615.1 Bacillus sp. (in: firmicutes)
ATATTTCCATTTTTTATTTAGGATTCAAAATATTTGTTATTTTTTGAAAATTGTTGCAAAGTTCAGAAAATTGTCATATTTTGATCGGATATTCGATTGTAGAGTCTTCTTTTTCCTGATATAACTATATTAAAGAAGAAAGATAATCATTCTCATTAAGGGGGAAGGAAAATGATTGGAAAGGTAAAAATTGGAGAAAAAATACAAATCAAGAACTTGTCTAAAGTTAATTCACTTGTAAAAAGAAGAATGCTTGATTTTGGTATTACAGAAGGTACAGTAGTTTCAATTCAAAATATTATGCCATTCAGTGGTCCTTATATTTTAGAGTATGAAGGCTCTAAAGTAGGGATCAGAAGAAAGGAAGTACAAAATATAGAAGTGGAGATAATATAAATGGAAGTAGCATTATTAGGGAATCCAAATACAGGTAAAACATCTTTATTTAATCATTTAACAGGTTCTTATGAATATGTTGGTAACTGGAATGGTGTTACCATTGAGAAAAAGATTGGGTTGTTTAAAAATAAAAAAGCAAATTTAGTAGATTTACCTGGCGTTTATTCACTTAATCCATTGTCTGCGGATGAAGCAGTTGTAACTGATTATTTGCTGCAAGGACATGTTGAAAAAATTGTTAATATTATTGATGCTTCTCAATTAAGCAGGAATCTTCATTTAACTCTTCAGCTAATTGAATATGGAAAACCGATGATTATTGGTTTAAATATGATGGACGTCGCAACAGATTATGGTAAAAAAATTAAAGCAGAAGAGTTAGCGAAGATGATCGGATTTCCTATTATTCCAATCAGCGCAAGAAGTGGTCATGGTTGTACAGATATTGCGGAAGCAGCCATACAGCAGAATAAGAACAGTGCACTAATTGAAGTTAAATATGGAGAAGTAATTGAAAAAAGTATTGCAGTAATGGAAACATTACTCGAAAACAAAACAGTTATTTCTGTTAGATGGTTGACATTGCAGCTGTTAGAAGGAAATTCAACCATTTATAAATATTTACATTCTTTAATTGGTGAAGAAGAGATTCAAGGTTTTATAAATGACCTGGAATTAGAGATAAAAAGGACAGGAAAAGGATTGGAGCAACTAGTATTTGAAGCGAGAAAAGCAGTTGTAGACCAAATACTACAAAAGGTAGAAATAGTTGAAGAAATAAATCGCAGTACATTTACTGGTAAGGTGGATCGAATCGTTACAAACAGATACTTAGGAATGCCAATTTTTATTCTGCTGATGTATTTAATATTTATGCTGACGTTCGATTGGTTTGGTTCACCACTTTCTGATCTAGTGGATGGCTTTATCTCTGGTTTTCTAACGGATACAATCTCTAATTTTTTAACGGCAGTTAATGCTTCTTCGTTTATTCACGCATTAGTTATAAATGGAGTTGTTGCAGGAGTAGGCGGAGTCTTGGTATTTGTACCACAAATATTTATTCTTTTCTTTTTCTTATCTTTTTTAGAGGATTCAGGATATATGTCAAGAGTAGCCCTAGTTATGGATAAGATTATGGAAAGTGCAGGTTTAAATGGTAAGGCGTTTATTCCAATGATTATTGGCCTTGGCTGTAACGTTCCGGGGGTAATGGCTGCAAGAACGATAGAAACAAAAAAAGAAAGATTACTAACGATCTTATTATTGCCATTTATGTCATGTTCTGCACGATTCCCAGTTTATGCATTATTTATTGGTGCCTTTTTTGCCAAACAAGGAGCATTAATTGTTTTATCCATTTATGTATTAAGTATTTTGGTTATACTTCTTCTAGCAAAAATTCTTTCTTTAACCGTTCTAAAGGGAGAAAAGTCTTTATTTTTTATTGAACTTCCTCCATATAGAATGCCTAGTTTAAAGATTTTATGGAAAAGTACATGGGATAAAGGAAAAGGGTTTTTGAAAAAAGCAGGCACCTTTATATTTGCTGGGTCCGTAGTTATTTGGATTTTGTCATACATTGGTCCAGGTGGAGTCAATGTGGATATGGATGATAGTTATTTAGCTTATATTGGAAAGGTGTTAGCGCCTTTACTTATCCCAATCGGTTTTGGAACATGGCAGGCTGGAGCATCTTTAATTACAGGTTTTTTAGCAAAAGAGGCAGTTGTCTCTGCAATGAATATTATTTATGCCGTACCAGATACAGATTCTTTGCAGCATTTAATGAGTGATGTGTTTACACCATTAGCATCGTATAGTTTTATGGTCTTTATTTTACTTTATATTCCTTGTCTAGCAACATTGGCAACTATTTACAAGGAAACAGGCTCTAAAAAATGGTCTGCTTTTTCTGTAGGTTATTCATTAGCAATTGCATATGTAATTGCACTATTAATCTATCAAGGTGGGAAACTATTAGGGTTATCTTAAGAGGAGATGTATTCATGTTTATAAATGTATTAATTGGTGGACTGATTTTTCTATATGCCGGTTTTGCTCTCTATCGTTTTGTACAAAAGTCAAAACAGGGAAAATGTGCAAGCTGTTCTATCAGTAAATCTTGTGAAGCTAAAAGCTGTTGCAGTGGTGTAAACGAAACAGAAAGCTTTGCAAATAAATAAGCAGTAGTGAATAATAGTTTAATAGGCTGAGAAAAGGATAAAGAAAGGGAGCGATCTTCTTTCTATATCCCTTTTCTCAGCTTTTTTTTCGGGTAAATCGGAGGTACACCTATTTTAAAAAGAACGGAGTACTTGTACTTTTCTTCTATATAATGAGAGAATAAAGAAAATGTATGGTTGTTTTTACACCAATAAAATAGTTGTGATTAAAAATTGAAATTTATATAAGAGAGGCTTATAATAAAAGTATTGGTGTAAAATTACACATAACGAATAAGGGAATGAATGCATTTGACTAGAGAAGAGATCATATTTAATGTTTCGGAAAAAATGAGATTGATTCGTACAGAAGCAGGCTACACTCAAGATAAAATGGCTGAAGTTATTGGATTATCAAAGAAAACACTTGTGCAAATTGAAAAAGGTAGATTAAACGCTGGATGGTCAACAGTTGTAGCGGTATGTGCTCTTTTTAGAGAAACAGAAACAGTTCGTTTTTTATTTGGTAATGAACCGTTAGAAGTTTTAGAAACAGTGGCTCGTGATGGAATGGATTATCGAAAAGAAAAAACGCTTGGCGGAAAAGTATGGTGGAGAGAAATAGAAAGAGGAAGTGGATTTATTTTTCAACAAAACATCATTAGTCAGCATTATAGAATTATAGACGAAGATCATTTTCGTATTTTCAGCAGCTTTGATGAACAGGAATCAACAGAAAGATTTCATGAATTAACAAAAAAATTGGAAGAGTAGAATTATTTAAACAAAAAAAAGCCAATTCGAGAAAAATAGGATGCTTCTCGAAGGAATCAAGTTAGTAGTCAGATTAAGAACTATTGAGAAGAAAACGGAAATTTCAGATACTCCAATAAAAAATACCAGCTCCTAAGTGAACTGGTATTTTTATTGGGGTGCTTTAAGAAATGGAGTATATTCCATAACCTATTGTTTTTTTAGTCTTCTATATAGGCAATTTTTTGGAATGATAAATTATTTTTACTTACAAATTGTTTCCAAAAGGCTTTTACTTGCTGCCCTTCTAATTTAATATGTACTGCTTGTCTTTTATTCGCCGTTAAGAAAAAAGAAACCAGTTTAGGGAGATTAGTTGCTTCAATAACACTTTTTTTACATAGTAATTGGCAATTTCCGTTAAACTCTTTGGATGCTTCGTAAAAGGACAAAATATCATCCATTGTAAATTTTTCTTGAAGTGTTAATTTCTTTGAGAATGTCTCCATTTTTCGTAACCGCTCCTTTTTCCTTTTAATTTATTTTCAAAAAAATATAAAGAGATTAATTAATTGCTAAGATGTGTAGAATTTAACTTTATTCTTAAAACACAAATACCCAATATGCATTTTGGTAAACAATTTTTATCTTAAATTGCGGAAAATATGTCTAACTTCCTATATGAATTCAGACTTTAGACGGAATAACAACCCATCAAGCGTACCTTAATTTTCCAAAAAAATAATTATAAAATTATCTCATCAAATACAAGATGAGGGATTAAAATGAGACAATTTATCAGGCTATTTCATAATCGCCAATTTACAAAATTATTTTATGCGAATGTCACTTCAAAAATGGGCAGTGTTATTGGCTTAACTGCTTTTATGTATTATGTATTAGATCGATTTTCTAATCAGCCTTTTTATGCATCTATTACAGAATTAATGTATTCTTTGCCAACCTTGAGCGTGTTTTTTCTTGTAGGAGTTTTCGCTGATCGGCTGGATAGGCAAAAGATTGCTTATTATTGTGATTGGATTTCAGCTTGTTTATCTGTTGGGTTATTAGTTGCAATTTATTTAGGATGGATGCCACTTATCTTTTTTGTACTTTTCATTAGAAGTGCAGTGCAGAAATTTTTCTTTCCAGCGGAGCAAGGACTGTTGCAAGGAATCTTAAAAAAAGATGATTTCACTGCTGCTGCTGGAATAAATCAGCTAATAGAGAGTGTTTTCATGTTATTCGGCAATGCACTTGGAATCTTTATTTATTGGTACCTGGGGATTTATGGGGCAGTTATCATTGATATCATTACGCTTGTTATAAGTGGGCTATGTATAAAAGCAATGAAAATTAAGCAAAGCATCCGAAATCCAAATGGTAGCCATTCTATCAAGGATTTGAATCTTTCTATTGTATGGAAAGATTTTAAGGTAGGTTTTGAATATATGTATAAAAATAAATTATTGTTATCTCTTATCATTGGTTTTATTGCATTTGGCATTGTAAATGGTGGTTACAGTGTAATGCAAGTATTTATTTTAAAATACAAATTGGCGCCCTCAAATTATGAACAAATTTCTATTTATTTTGGCATTGTTTTTGGATCGGGTGTTTTAATTGGCAGTGTAGTCTCTTCCTATTTAACACAGAAGGTTAAATTGTATCAATTAATTATTACTAGTATTTTTTTAATCGCTTTCTTTACCATTATGGCAGCATTTGTGAATAATATAATCTTGTTTCTCGGTATTAATTTTCTGATTGCCTTCTTTTTGCCAATGCTTAACATTGCAATCGGCGGTTGGATGCCTGCAATAATTGAGCCACAAATGATCGGAAGGGTGCAAGGGTGGATTAGTCCGCTAATGATGCTTTCACAATCGATTACACTTGGTGCTATTACAATAGGTTTTCCAACGTTTTTTTCAGTGGAAGCTATCTTTTGGCTAGTCGGTGGATGTTTTCTAAGTGTAGGAATTTATTATAGCTTTGTATTGCCCCGATTAGCAAAAGTTAAAGAAAAGGAGGATAATAGGAGAAAAATGGTAGAAAATGAAAAAGAGGTTCGATTGAATTATTAGTTTGTCGAAATATTTGCAATTGACTTTATTATTCTAACATGGTAATCTTCAGTTATATTGGAAAATTAATCTAAAAGAAATGGAGGGTTTATCATGAAAAATGTAATAATGATGAATACGCATACAACTGAATATTCTTGTAGCCTTCCATACATTTATAAATAATTATGCATAGGCTGCATTTTAGATGTAGCATATGCAGTTCTTGAAAAGAGATAGATCGCATGGTTGCGGTCTGTCTCTTTTTTTGTTTTTCTGCAATAATTTTTTAGGCAGGGGGTCTTTTATTCCCTGCCTAACCCCATATATTTGTTGAGAAAAAGCGACCTACGCTTTTCTTATAAATAAAAACTTATGAAGGAGGAAGAGGGACATGATTGTATGCATGAAGCAAAATGGAACAAACTTAAAGGATTTAGAAAGTGGCTAGTAAAAAGGAATGGAACAAATAGGAGAGGACAGATGGCATGTTTTCGATACTTTTTAAATTAAAGTGGTTTTTTAAAGAACATTGGAAAAGATATACGATTGCAGTGGTTTTGCTTATTTTTGTTGGGATAATTGAGGTAATGCCACCACGGCTATTAGGAATGTTTATTGATGAAATTGATGTTGGAACATTAACAGCTAAAAAATCTCTTTATTATATCCTCGCTGTTATAGGCATTACGATAAGCACCTATTGTATTACTTATTTTTGGATGTATAAACTTTTTGGCGGTGCTTTTCTTTTAGAAAGAAAACTGAGAAGTAATTTTATGGGGCATCTTTTGAAAATGACACCTACCTTTTTTGAGAAAAATCGTACCGGAGATTTAATGGCTCGAGCTACAAATGATTTAAAGGCCATTTCCGTTACTGCAGGATTTGGAATTTTAACATTAATTGATTCTACTGTTTTTATGTTAACTATTTTGGTGACTATGTGCATAACTATTAGTTGGAAGCTTACTTTAGCAGCGATATTGCCTCTTCCGATTATGGCTTTTATTATGAAGATATATGGTGATCGTATTCATAAACGTTTTACAGAGGCGCAGGATGCTTTTGGAGAATTAAATGACTCGGTTTTGCAATCTATAGCAGGTGTTCGTGTTATTCGTGCATTTGTGTTGGAGAAAGAGGATGAAAAACAATTTCATCAGTTAACAGAAGATGTTTATCATAAAAATATCTCTGTTGCTAAAATTGATTCCTTATTCGAACCAACGATACGTATTCTAGTTGGATTAAGTTATTTAATTGGTTTAGGATATGGCGCTTATTTAGTTTTTCAGCAGGTGGTGTCGATTGGGCAGCTTGTGACCTTTAATGTGTACTTAGGCATGATTGTCTGGCCAATGTTTGCTGTTGGAGAACTGATGAATATCATGCAAAGAGGAAATGCCTCTTTAGATCGAGTACAAGAAACATTGAATTATAAAGCAGATGTCCATGATTCAGTGGTGACCAAAGGGGTGGAAACACCTGAGAATATTGTGTTTAATTCGGTGGCATTTCAGTATCCATCTTCTAAAACCAATAATTTGCAGGATATAGATTTTACCATAAATCAAGGGGAAACAATTGGCATCGTTGGTAAAACTGGCAGTGGGAAAACAACCTTGATTAAACAATTGCTTAGAGAATATCCAAAAGGAGAAGGGGAAATCAGCTTTAATGGGGTAGACATTGAGGAGCAGCGATTAGAACGTCTACGCAGCTGGATAGGCTATGTTCCCCAGGATCATGTTTTATTTTCTAGAACAGTAAAAGAAAATATTATGTTTGGACATAAAAATGCAACAGAAGCACAACTGGAGGAAGCAATTAAGTTAGCTTCATTCCAACAAGATCTTGAAATGCTTCCAGAAGGATTAAATACCCTTGTTGGAGAAAAAGGAGTAGCACTTTCTGGTGGTCAAAAACAACGGATTTCCATTGCAAGAGCGCTTATAAGAAACCCGGAAATATTAATTTTGGATGATTCTTTATCAGCAGTAGATGCAAAAACAGAAAAGAATATTATCCAAAGCATAAAAAGTGAGCGACAAGGAAAAACAACCATTATTACGACACATAGAATGACTGCTGTTCAACATGCGGATCAAATAATTGTATTAGAAGATGGAAAAATAGTAGAGCATGGAACCCATGAGCAGTTAATGAAGAATAATGGATGGTATAAGGAGCAGTATGTAATTCAACAAACAAAAGCACAATCTGTACAGCAGGAGGTGCAGGCATGAGTACAGGAAAACGATTATTAAATTATGCCTTAGCATTTAAACATATTATTATATTAGCACTCATTATGCTGACCATAGCCGTTATTGCAGATTTGGCAGGGCCATTTATTGCAAAAAAGGTGATTGATGATCATATAATGGGCATTGAATCAGTTTGGTATGAAACCAACTCAGCTAATCAAGCGGTTTCATTTAACGGAAAGCTATATATAAAGGAAAAGTATGTGACCAATGCAGAAGAAAAAGTAAAACCTGCAAGAATTATGCAAGTAGGAAGACAATTTATTTTTATAGAAGGCAATATTTCCTTTGATGGGGAAAGAACGTTTAAAGATGGAGAACTAACGATTAACAAGGATGGAAAAGCGGCTAAATATGAAGGAGAAAGCTTATCAAGAGCAGAAGTATTTTCTTTTTACAAACCGGAAATTCCATTTATTATCAAGTTGATGCTATTTTATTTTGCGTTAGTCATTGTAGCAGCGTTCTTTCAATATGGCCAGCATTTCTTTCTGCAAAAATCAGCTAATCGCATTATTCAAAAAATGAGAGAAGATGTATTTGCCCAGATTCAGCGTCTGCCGATTAAGTATTTTGATAATCTTCCTGCAGGAAAAGTAGTTGCGAGAGTGACAAATGATACAGAAGCAATTAGAGAATTATATGTAACAGTGCTTTCTAACTTCTTTTCCAGTGGTATTTATATAATAGGTATCTATGTGGCGTTATTTATTCTTAATGCAAAGCTTGCAGCCATTTGTTTAATTTTAATTCCTTTATTATTTATTTGGATGAAAGGTTATCGAAAATTCGCTGCTCGTTACAATCGTGTTATTAGAGCACGAAACAGTGACATTAATGGAATGGTCAATGAATCGATTCAAGGAATGAATATCATACAAGCGTTTGGAAAAGAAAAACAAACACAAGAAGAGTTTGAAGTATTAAACGAGGAACATTTTCGTTTTCAAAACAAGCTGTTAAATTTGAATAGCTTAACATCTCATAATCTTGTCAATGTATTAAGAAATATTATCTTTGTTGCATTTATTTGGTATGTTGCAGGGCAGTCATTAACGGTTTCCACAGCTATCTCTTTAGGTGTTCTCTATGCATTTGTTGATTATATTAATCGGTTGTTTCAGCCGGTAACGGGAATTGTTAATCAGTTGGCAAATTTAGAGCAGGCGCTTGTAGCAGCTGACCGAGTATTTGAACTGCTCGATGAAGAAGAAGGAATAGATGTAGAAGAAGCTGTGATGAAGCGTTATAAAGGAAATGTGATATTTGACCATGTTAACTTTGCTTATAAAGATAACGATTATGTACTAAAAGATATATCATTTGAAGCCAAGCATGGAGAGACTGTTGCGCTAGTAGGTCATACAGGATCAGGAAAAAGTTCCATTATGAATTTATTATTTCGTTTTTATGATATTCAATCAGGAAAAATAATGATTGATGGAAAAAATATAAATGAAATGTCTAGACAGGATTTGCGAAAGCATATGGGAATCGTGTTGCAAGATCCATTTCTTTTTAAAGGAACAATCGCAACAAATGTGACTCTTCATGATGCTTCTATTTCAAAAGAAAAGATGGAAAAGGCATTAAAAGATGTTGGAGCAGATCGTGTACTGAAAAATTTAGAACAGGGCTATGATGAACCAGTAATTGAAAAAGGCAGTACATTATCAAGTGGTCAAAGACAGCTTATTTCTTTTGCGCGTGCTTTAGCATTTGATCCAGCCATTTTGATTTTAGATGAAGCTACTAGCAGTATTGATACAGAAACAGAACAGATTATTCAAAAAGCCATGGAAGTGCTTAAAAAAGGCAGAACAACCTTTATTATTGCCCATCGCTTATCAACGATTCGAAATGCAGATCAAATAATCGTGTTAGATCATGGAGCAATTGTTGAAAAAGGAAATCATGATGAATTGATGAAGAAAAAAGGAAGATATTATCAAATGTATCAGCTTCAGCAAGGCTCATCATTAGTAGGATAAAGAAGTGAGAGTATAAGCAAAGCCCCCAAAAGTAATTTTGGGGGCTTTTAGCCAATTATATAAAATTTTTAATTAAGCTTGTGTTCCGCCAAGTTGTTTCTCAGCCATTTGTACAAGGCGTTTTGTGATTTCTCCACCAACAGAACCGTTAGCGCGAGAAGTTGTTTCTGCTCCTAAGCTTACACCAAACTCGCTTGCAATTTCATATTTCATTTGGTCTAATGCTTGTGCTACTCCAGGTACTACAAGTTGATTTGAGGAATTGCCTCTACTTGATGTATTGTTCATTATGTTCCATCTCCTCATAAAATTTTTTAGGGTTGGGTTAGCTGGATTCGCACCAACAAATAAGTAAATCTTACTGCCACTTGGCATAACCCAATGATTTAATCATGTAATTTGTTGCTTGTACTATTATTATGGGTGGAATTCTTTTTACTATTCCCTTTTTTTTGAAGGGAATTTATTCCTTTCCATGTATTTCAAATGAAGGAGAATAGATTTTTATTATTATCAAAAAATAATGAAGAAATGAAAAGAAGCAGAGGTGAAACATGACGACAATTTGCCCGGTATGTAATGGATGGAAACAACTAGATAAGCAATGCCCTAACTGTCAACAAATCGTAGAGGACAACGGACGAATAATGGACTATTACGATGATTATAGTGCGTATATGCCAATCGATCAAATGAAACTAGAAGATGGTTATAATGATTTAGCAGAGCATCTATGTCCCCATTTCGTACAATGCAAAGAGTGTGGATATGAAGGAATAGAGCTTGTAGAGGAATAATTTTTTAAGGTAAGAAAGTATAAGCTTTCTGGAGTCTGGAGAACACTTTTCTTCGGGGCTAAACAAGACGCCTCGCGCTTTTATCCATAGTAAAAACGCACACGAGCCTCGTATCTCGATTCCACCATTCTAAACAAGAAAAAAAACTTCACAGCATAGCAATGGTCAGTAGCTGCTATGCTGTGAAGCCGCATTTAAAGGGTGATTAACGAATTCTACTTTCTGTTTCTTTATCAAAGAAATGTGCTTTATTCATGTCAAATGCTAATTGAATAGCTGCTCCAGCCGATAAGCTTGCTCTAGAATCAAGTCGAGCAACAAATTCCTTACCAGCAAGAGTGGAATAGATCAAACTTTCCGCTCCAGTTAATTCAAAAACATCTACTACTGCATTAAATGTAGTATTTTCAGAACTTGATAAAAATAATAATTCATCATGGATATCTTCTGGTCTAATTCCAAAAGTTATTTCTTTGCCAACGTAGCCTTGTTCTCTTACTATTTTTAATTTTCCTTCAGGGATAGCAAAAGAGGATTCTCCGATAATAAGTTTATCTCCTACTATTTTTCCATCAAAGAAATTCATTGCTGGAGAACCGATAAATCCACCAACAAAAACATTTTCTGGTTTTTCATATACATCTTTTGGTGCTCCAACTTGTTGGATAATGCCATCTTTCATAACAACAAGTCTAGTGGCCATTGTCATTGCTTCAGTTTGGTCATGTGTTACATAGATTGTAGTTGTTTGCAGTCTTTGGTGCAGCTTGGATATTTCTGCACGCATTTGAACACGTAGTTTGGCATCTAAGTTAGATAAGGGCTCATCCATTAAGAACACTTTTGCATCGCGGACAATAGCACGACCTAAGGCAACCCTTTGGCGTTGACCGCCTGATAGCGCTTTCGGTTTTCTTTTTAAATAATCTTCCAGTCCCAAAATTTTAGCAGCATTTTGCACTCTTTCTTCTATTTCTGCCTTCGGAAATTTTCGAAGTTTCAAACCGAATGCCATATTATCATATACGGTCATATGTGGATAGAGGGCATAGTTTTGGAACACCATGGCAATGTCGCGATCCTTTGGTGCAACATCATTTACACGCAAATCATCAATATAAAAGTCACCTTTTGAAATATCTTCTAACCCAGCAATCATTCTTAATGTTGTTGATTTTCCGCACCCAGAAGGACCAACAAATACAATAAATTCTTTATCCTGAATGTGTAAATTAAAGTCTTTCACCGCTGTAACTTTTTCGTCATATATTTTATAAATGCTATCTAATTTTAATTCTGCCATTTTTTGTTCCTCCTCTGTTTTTATATGTATAATGTAACATTTTTGAATGCGTTTTCAAATTGGCGGAATGCATAAAAAAAATACGCTGTTATTAAGCAAATTGCCTAAGCGCTTACATTTTGGAAAGCTATCAGGAAGATTTCTTTTTCTCCTGCTCTATCCAAACACAAAAAAGAAATAATAGCGTTATAAACACAGTGCATGGAGAACAATTGAAAGCTTTCAAAAAAAGAGGCTGTTTCGCTTACCAGAAAGAAAATATAAAGCAACTTAATGATAAAGTTATTAGTGAGATTGAATGGTTTCCGGAAGAGTAATTCACTTACTGAACATACCCCAGTGGCATTAACTGTATTAGAGAGGATATTTCCAAAAAAGGAACTAAGATTACTTAAAAAGTTTTTTATTGGAATGTCTAAAGAAGAGAAGGAAGAGCTGTTTCATTTGAGAAGAAATTTTTAATAAGCCATTATGCAGGTTGCTATTTTAAATTCGGAAGTATTTCTGTAATAAATGAAAATTAGCATATGGAAGAAGCATGGCAGATTAGTGCAATTGGGGTTTATAAATAGAAGTGTTTATGTTAACTTAAATATAGAATATTTTGACAGGAGGCAGTCCAATGTAGAATTCCCCACTCTTATACATTTAAAAACGAATAAGAAGTGAGGGGTACCTATGTCAAAATTTAATATTGAGATGTCATTTAGGTTTCTTTGGTTTGGACAAATGTTAGCTAACCTAGGTGATGTTATTTATACTGTAAGTTTAACTACAATTGTATATAAAGTTACAAATTCTGTTACTTATATGTCACTTGTACCATTCGTAATTACCATAACGGCATTATTTAGTGGTTTTCTTGCACCAATTATTGTTGATAAATATAAGCTTAAATGGATTTTATTTTTTTCACAAAGTGGTAAAACTGCGTTACTTTTAATTCTTTGTTTACTTATTCCATCGATTCAGATTGAAAATCTTATGATTTTATATATACTTATTGCAATGATCTCTTTACTAGATGGGTGTGCTACACCTGCAAGGAATGCATTAATTCCAGTTTTAGTAGAGGAGAATAAACTTGTAAAAGCAAATAGTTTCCTAGCTATTCTTGATCAAATAACTCAGTTGATAGCTTGGCCTATAGGAAGCGTACTTTTAGTGATATGGGGAGGAAGTAGGCTTCTCTGGTTAACTTTATTTTTGTTTATTGTTTCTTCTATTTTAATATTTCTTATAAAAGAGAACAATCATTCGATTAAAGAAACTTCAATTTCTAAATGGGGATCTATAAGAGAAGGTTGGCTTATTATTTGGCACTCTAAACAACTAAGAACGATTAGTATAATGAATATATTAGAGACTTTTGCTAATGGAGTTTGGATTGCTGCAATTCTTTATGTTTATGTAGAGAAAGTTCTTCAGAAACAGGAGTATTGGTGGGGCGTCATAAATGCCTTCTTCTTCGCTGGTATGTTTTTAGGTGGTTTAATAGTATATAGAGTCTCCGATAAGTTAGAAAAACAATTAGGGAAATATGTTATGTGGTCTACCTTTTTCTTAACCTTACTAACATTAATTTTTGCCATACTCTCTAATGTATGGTTTGCACTAACTATTTCATTGCTTTATGGATTACCTCAGATGGTAAGGGAAGTAGCTGAAGTATCTATCGTACAGAAAAGTGTAAGAAAGGAATTACTTGCAAAAGTATTCTCATCACGAGGAACCTTAATTTATGCTGCTTTTGGTATCTCTTCTGTTTCATTAGGTTGGATTACTGAAAATTTTGGTGTGAGAATTACCTTTTTAGTTGCTACAATCTTTTTTCTAATTTCCTTAATAGTAGGAATGTCGAATCGTAAATATTTATTTGCTAATCAATACAAAAGTGAGTAATGTAATTCTAAGCTAGCTGCCTTGAATAGCTAGCTTTTTTAGATTATGGAACAAATGAAGCAAAATCCCTTAATAAAGTAGTACAAAAAGGACTGATTGTAAAGTGTTTCACTTAAACAAACGGGGGCGTTTGTTTTATAAAAGGTGTATACAGTTGGATTCTTATACAATTGCTTTTAAAGTAACTAAATTTTAAAACTTATGTCTATAATGTCTTTTATTGATATAATTCATTACATATAGATAGTCTAAATAATTATTGACTATAAAGTAAAAGAGGTGAATGTCATGATAAGGACAGAAGAATATTTAACTAGTTTATTAAGTGAGCTCAGGTCACTTCCAACGGAAACTGGATGGGTAGAATTTAAACATAACAATGTTGAGCCAAATATCATCGGTCAATATATCTCCGCCTTAAGTAATACTGCTGCTTTATTTGGAAAAAACTATGCATATATGGTTTGGGGAATTGAAGATGTAACACACAATATTGTCGGAACTGAATTCAGACCAGGTGAGGCTAAAAAGGGTAATGAAGAGTTAGAAAGTTGGCTTTTAAGGCTTTTAAACCCTCGAATTAACTTTGCTTTTTATGAATTGGATAATGACAGTGGAAGAGTTGTTATACTGGAAATAGAAAGAGCAAACCATACACCCGTTCGATTTGAAGGACAAGAATATATTCGAATAGGTTCTTATAAAAAATCCCTAAAGGATTATCCAGAAAAAGAAAGGGAACTTTGGCGAATATTTGGCCAGAAACCCTTTGAAGAAGCAATAGCAATGGATAACGTTCCGGAAGATAAAGTTTTATCTTATCTCGACTATCCTTCTTATTTTGAATTACTGGATATTCCTTTACCAGAGAATAGAAAGTACATCTTGGAACAATTAGTTGAAGATCAAATGATTGTTCGAGGGGACTCAGGAGAATGGAACATTACCAATTTGGGAGCAATTTTATTTGCTAAGAACTTAGCCCAATTCTCTAACCTAAAAAGGAAATCAGTTAGAGTAATTATTTATAAAGGAAAGAATAGAATAGAAACACAACGGGAACAAGAAGGAGGAAAGGGCTACGCCTCCGGATTCGAAGGATTAATAGGCTTTATTGACAACCTATTACCGAGAAATGAAGTTATAGGCAAAGCATTCCGTAAGGAGGTCCCTATGTACCCTGAGCTTGCGGTACGGGAATTGGTTGCAAATGCTATTATTCATCAAGATTTTTCATTAAGAGGTACAGGTCCAACAATTGAGGTTTTTTCAGATAGGATGGAGATAACCAATCCCGGTATACCTCTTGTAAAAACTGAACGTTTTTTAGATAGCCCACCTAGGTCAAGAAATGAAACGCTTGCGTCTTTTTTAAGACGTGTAGGCATATGTGAAGAAAGGGGAAGTGGAATTGATAAAGTGGTATCTTTAACTGAACTATATCAGTTACCAGCCCCACTTATTGAAGTAACCGATTCCCACACTCGTGTAACACTTTTTGCATATAAACCGTTTAAAGAAATGGAACGTAAAGAGAAAATTCATGCATGTTACTTACATGCAAGTTTAAAATATGTCACTAGAGAACACATGACAAATGCTAGTCTGAGGCAGAGGTTTGGATTAGCTGATAAAGATAACTCTGTTGCATCCCGAATAATTAGAGATGCGGTTGAAGCCGGAACAATAAAATTACTAGATCCTGATACAGCACCAAGATATATGAAATATATACCTTTTTGGGCTTGAAAATTCTGTTCATTTTACTTAGGAAGTTAAATAAAAGTTATTATTAGGTAACCTTATGGAGTTAGGGAAATTAACTTGCGTGTAACTTGTAAAAGCGTTAATCTTCTCCATTTATGAGACTGGATAAACTCAATG
>JBDNRM010000042.1:15630-23599 GCA_047718615.1 Bacillus sp. (in: firmicutes)
AACTTGTAAAAGCGTTAATCTTCTCCATTTATGAGACTGGGTAAACTCAATGAAGATAGAGGAATTAACTTGCATAGTGAAAACATTACACTTGCTTCCCAAGTCTAATGTTTTCACTATGTCTATAATTATGTAATTGTAATAACTAATGGAATAATTTCTGTACAAAACGTAGGGAAAAGAAAAAATTGGTTCTATTCCCAGAATTCTTAGTATTCATCTTCGGGATACATAGGTCTGGCTATGGAGATGGCATATACCCGGTTCAAGTAAACTTATAATATATCTAAACAGTTAGTTGGAGTAAAAGATTGATTTTGAAGAGGATTAATAATTTCAAGGATGTTAGAAATACAATAATACTAATAACCTTTGCTGCCTAGTTGGTAGCTTATTTTTTTAGATTTAAACGAAGGGAAATTATTGGAAAAGGGGGAATTGTCAGGAAACGTCTCAAGGTAATATTAGTAAATTAAAAAAAGAAAAACAAATGATAATATTTGAAAAAGAAGAGTTCTAACTTTAAGAATAAACAAACACTCAAGCATCAATATTTGTTAACTACCACAGAGGAAAATTCAATTTCTTTCTATATGAAAAAGCTTGTTATGAAAACATCATAACAAGCTCTTAGCATCATATTTCTTTTGAAGAAAGAGGCAAAAATAATTTAACTCCCCGTTTATTAAATGGCAGCAACCGAAAGTCACAAACTAAATGACTTATATATGCTAGTAAGCAGGTGTAGTATACACCTTCAATTTTTATGGACTGTTCCAAAAGAAAAGCGATATATCCATAATAAATAATGCCAAGGATAGAATGGGTGTAGCTTCTATGCGGAATAAAGGAGGATATGATGATAAAAAATCCTAAGAGAGTAAGCCAAAGTTCTTGTAAAGAAATGCCACCTAAAAGAACGCCGATTCCAGTTACTGTTAACATATGTCTCTGTTTTAAAAGATAAGAAATTAAAATAATTGCACTTCCTAATCCAATGCCATACAACATATCCTGTACAGAACCTTTATAAACACTATAAAAAATCATCAGTAAACCAATAACTTGTGCCAAGTTCTTAAATACTTGATGTGATAAGGTTATTTTGTTGCTTAATTTCCCATCAATATCCATATCAGGCATCAAGCCGGAAATTCCTCCTAACCCGACTAATACAACGGTGGTTGTTGGTGTAGCTTGGATAGAATTAGCCACGATAAAGCCTGTTGCCGCTCCTACTACTGCATGTGATGTTCCCTTCAATCGTCATTCACCTGTTCCTAATTAATATAATGTAAAGACCATTAAATTTTTATAAAAATCAATGGTCTAATTTTTTATTATAGGTGAAACTTGTCCGGTGGAAAAGCTTTTTTTACGGATAAAAGGGAGCTGTTAGTGCTTGTTGCCAGGATTAAATAATAAGCAAGCAAGATAAGTGGTGAAAAAACTGCTGAAATCTTTTAGATCAAAGCCTGTTTTTTCTGTGAATTTATCTAAACGATATTGCAATGTATTCCGGTGGATAAAAAGCTGCTTTGCTGTATTCGTACTGTGACCATTGTTTTCAATAAAAGTTTGTATAGTAAGGAGAACCTCTTTATCTTCTTTAAAAATCGAAAAGCAATAATGAAAGAGCTCTAATTCATCATCTTCTAAACGGTGGATGAACAGGTGAGGAAGAACTCTTTCCAACGATAAGACACTTTGAGATGGAATAATACTCAATCCTTTCGAAAATAAAAACCTTTCTTGAGTAAAGATAACTGGCAATGCTTTGTTAACGCTTGCTTCTTTACCGATAAAAAAAGTAAGTGTCCCGTAAAAGTCAGTTTGTATTGCTTGGGCAAATGAAAGAAATGCTTCCTCCTGTATATAATGCTGATTTCTTTCGACGATGACTCCTTCATGATAATTTTTCCAAATTAACAAACTATCTGCATAAATAAAATCGGTAAATGCATCTTCTAATAGTTTATTCTCTAACTCTTTTCCTTTGATAGAAAACTGAATAATACGGATCTTTTCTGATTCTGTTTTATGCGGCAGTTCACCTTGCAAGTAAAGGAATTGGCTCCATTGTGATTCCTCTTTTTGATTCTTTTCCTCTGGTATAAAGTAATCAAATAAGTTTTTAAGCAAGTCTAACTGTGAGTCATTTACTTCCTCCTTGGGAATGCCAAACCATTCCTCTTGTGCCGGAAGTGTAAACCAATAATAGGTTTCTAACTGTTTTGGCGCAGGCGGAGATGTTTGTTCCATCCCATTTTGGAAATAAGAAGATAGTTTATGTTTCATAATGCCTCCTGTCAGCAATGAAGAAAGCGCTTAATTTTTATGGTAAATAAAGTTGTTCCATTTCATTTTATAATAGAAAAAAGCAGGCGGCAATAAATAAAAAGAGAATCAGCATTTTCTGATTCTCTTTTTGAAGTGACGCTTAAGATTTAGAACGAGCAACTAGTATACAGCACTAAACCGTATAAGGTGGTTCTTCTTTTGCAAGATCTCTCGCTTCTTCTATATTGGTTGATTTAGAGCGCTGAACAACATTACCGCCGCTCATTCCTTCATTAATCATGCGGTCAATGTCTAGATATGCTATTTCTTTTCCTTCATAAAGTAACTCTTTCTTTTCTTTTGTCATTTTTGTTCCCCCTTTACTAGTAGGATGGGTTGCACCAGCCATTTTCATTCGGGGAGTTTTATTTGAGAAAGCTGATAAAAGAGATTGACTAGCTGTGTACAGCGTTTTGCCTCGATTTCTGCTTCATCAAACAGCATTGGTTTGCTATTCACTTCAAATAAATAATAGTTTCCTTCTTTATCAACACAAGCATCGATTGAAAATTCTCCAAAAAAACCAAAATGCTCAGATAATGCAGGACCGCAATTCTCCACTAAAATTTTGATAAATTCATCATGCTCTTTTGTTTGGACAAGATCATAGGAGAGAAGCTGTCCCCCTTTGGGTATATGAGTCGTAACCTCTTGGGAACCGGACTGTCTAATTCCAACGCCAGTTAATGCGTACCCGTCATGATCAAAGGTGACGAGAATGCGAAAATCAAAACGATGATGATTAAATGTTGCCGCATTAATTGTTTTTTGAGCAATAAATAAAGTGTTTTTTTGTATTTGTTGAAAACTATGCCAAAAAGATGAAAAGGATGGAAAGGAAGTAGTGCTTGTCGGACTAATGCATGTAATAGAAGAATCTTGATGTCCTATAAGATTTACAATGTTCTTTCCTTTATAGCCTTGTACGGGTTTAATATATATATCCTTATGCAGTTGAAGAAATTGAATTAAATCTGTTGCTGTTGTTATTAAAATTGTTTCAGGTAAATATTTTTTTAAAACTGGATGCTGTTTAAGTCCTTCATACAGATCAAATTTATTAATAAAGGACGGATTAAAATATGGTATATGATTATTAGACAAAATATCTAAAGCATCTTGAAAAGGAACACCTTTCTCCGTTTTTCGAAAAGGAATTCTGTTGTATACAATATGTGGAAGTGGACTATTCACATGTATCCAGCGATTTTCTTCGCATAAAAAGGCAAATCCACTTATACCACTTTCGTCGATGTCCTCTGGTGCAAATACTATAATAATGCCACCATGAGTCCTTAACAGAGTTTGAAGCTCCGTGAATAAACGAGCGTTTCCAACAATATTCTTTTTTTTATTATAAGAAGTAAGGATACCTACAATCGGTCCTGCGTTTTTTTCTGTTATAAGGATAGGGAATCGGTAAAGATGTTTTTCGACCGTTTCGATGGTAGTAAGCTGTTTTTTATTGCTTCCTATTGTTAGGCCGATTTTATTTAGAATACTCCAACACTTTCTGTTGGAGTCATAATAAACATTCATCGATAAATATCCTCAGGTTTTTTTATCCTTTTTTCCATCAAAAAAACAGCGTATTCTAAAGATAGTCTTCTTGTTAATACATCATATTTTTTTAAGGAAGGATATTTAAAAATGCTTCTTCCTGGTTTGGAGTTTGCTTCAAAGAGCCATACTCTTCCTTTACGATCGATCCCTATGTCAAACCCAATTTCACCAACAATGCCTTTTAGCTGTTTTTCTAATGCAGCACTTATTTTTAAAGCGGCAGTGCTTAATTTATCTTTTATTTCAACAGTTTCCATATTAATTTCATCTAATTCTTCTATCGATTTAATCATGCCGCCATTATTCATATGGGTGGTGACACTGCCTGTTCCAGCAATTTTTGCAGCAATTGCGGTAACTTCCCATTGACCAAATTTGTTTTTATTTGTATGGATGCGAAAATCAATCGGCTTATTATCAGAACGTATTAAAAAAATTCCTTGTTGAATAATAAAATTGGAAATATTTTTTTTGCTAAATGTATGGTTCATCAGTTTTTCAAGGGATTCAAATTTCTGCAATCGATTTTCCCCATCATTATCTTTGAATCGTACATAATAATTATTTTCTGTTTTATCATAAATCACTTGATAGATGCCTTTCCCCAAACTGCCATTTTTCGGTTTAATATACACATGCCCAAAGTTTGAGAGCATTCTTTCTACAGTAGAGAAGGAAGTGAAAGCTTGTGTTTCAGGCAAGTAATCAGAAATGGAATGATCTTGCAGCAATCGTTCATAAATATCTAGTTTATTAAAAAAACCGGGATTATACCAAGGAATAGAGTAATCATTTTGCAATCGATTTTTAGCAATTTTTATCCGTGCCTGTTTTTCACTTTTTCGATTGGGAATTCGATCGTACACAACATTCGGGAAGGGAACCTCCATCGTTTTCCAGCCGCCATCACAATAAAATAGACCATTGATGGTAGAGGTTTCCCAGTTGATATGCTGTTCTCCAAACAAAAAGGCAATTACTCCAGCAGTTTTTTGAACAGATAGAAGCTTGGAGAAGATAAGCGTTCTCTCGCCAATTGGTTTTACCTTAATAGATGAAAAACCAGAAGTAAAGATGCCTATTAATGGGCCAATATAAAGGGTATCATGATCAAAAAAAAGGTGAACTGCAGATGATTCTATAGGGAGCTGTAAGGATTTGGCTAAATCTTGACTGATGCTGATGCTGTTTTTTTTAGAATCTTGTTTTTTGACAATGGCATCGATTTTAATAGAGCCAAAAGACACCTTTTGAAGAGGAAGTGCAATTTCACAATCATTTGGTATAGATATAACATTGCTTGAGTTGGCTGTAATCTCAATCGGATAATGTTTTTTCATTTACTTTTCCTCCTTTTTTCAAGGAAACAGTTGCTGCATAAAGTGTAGGAGCTTTATACAATTGTTCTGCTAATTGAGGATAGGCGCTTAAGATTACTTTTCTTCCTGGCTTTGAATTGATGTCGAGAATCCATAAAGATCCGTTTTCTGTTACTCCAATATCGACTCCAATTTCAAAAAGAGAAGGAAATGCTTTTTCTAAAACTTCTGGGATACTGGAGAGAATGTCATTTACCTCATTTTCCAAAAAGTTTTTAAGAGGAAAGGAAGTGTTTTTCAGCCAATCTTGAAAGGGAATTACCTCAGCTCCAGCACTTAAATTGGAAATAATTCGATTTGCTTCCCCTACCCGAATCCCTTTTTCTACTATTTTCCATTTTCCAGAAGGGCTTTTTTGTAAAAGGGAACGAATATCAAATGGCTGTTTCTTTTTATTATATAAAGGCAAATAGGGTTGACTTAAATAAGCGTTTTTCGCTAATAAGCTGTTTAACCAGGAAGTGAATTTTTTTGAATGGGAAAAAATATGCTCTACCTGTTTGTCTTTTTTATCTGTTTTTACAAGAATTTCTTTATGTCTTTTTTCGATATAATAAATGCCATTTCCTTGTGAACCGTTAATCGGTTTGATGATGACAGGATAAGCAGGAGAAAGTTCAGCAAGTAAAGATTCTGCATGATCCAATGTTTTCGTTTTCGGTATATAAGCTTGCAAGCTGGATTGTTTTAAAACATTATATAGGGTTAATTTATTTGGCAGACCATTTCCGATGAAAGCAATATCCTCTCTTTTTTTTAACCAAGTGACAATATTTTTACACTGATTAGAATGACTGCTTTCATGATAAAAACAACGATCATACAGAATAGTTGGAATAGGAAATTCGCCTGACACCCATGAATTTGTTTCATGTTTATAGATGCGGCCTTTTACCTTTTCTGTAAATGGATGGAAAGTAGATGGAACAAAATGATAGATAAGAAAGGAAGAGGGATCTGCATGTTTGGCGATTTCATTTATATAACTAGATTCACTATCTAGAGAAAGTGTCATTATACCGAAATGATTCATGTTAGTTGTCTCCTTTATCTTTATGTGGAAAAGAAAGTCTGATGAAATATTCTAAAAGTGCTTTAGTAGAAGGTCTGATTTTAGCAGACTGGTCATCAAGGTTTTTAGAAGGCTTGGAGTTTGCTTCAATAATCCATAATTCTCCTGTTGTATCGATGCCGATATCAATACCCATTTCTCCCAAATAGCCGTCTGTATTTTCTGTAATCACCGTTGCAACGTCCAATGCTAAGTTTTTTAATTCAGCTAATAATTGTTGAGATTTTTCTTTCCCAAACAATTCATTTAAAACAACTTTTGCCTGTAGAATTTCTGCTCCTTGCGCAAGATTTGAAACAAATGAATCTTTCTGAGCAGCTCTTGCGACAACAGAAGTCACTTTCCATTGATTATAAAAATTCTTATGACAAAGCACTCGGAAATCAAGGGAACGTTGTTGAAATGGTTGAAAAGCAATTCCTTGTTGAATAAGATAGGTTTTATTTTTAGTAAAACGCTGTATCCATTTCAATAGCTTCTCTATCGAAAGAAAATAGTAGTTTTTTCCCTTTTGTTTGCCAGATGAGGATATAGCATTATACGTATTGTCTATTTTGCGAATATGATGGATATGGCGACCTTGACTGCCATGAACGGGTTTTATATAAATAGAAGGATACTTAGCTAACATCCTCAAGGTGGTTTCATTTGATAGTAGTTCCGTTTCAGGTGTATGTTTGTGCAACAATGTATTTTTTTCTAATAGTAGATGTGTTTCGTATTTAGAAAAAAACTGTGAATTAAATAATGGAATTTCCTTTTCTTTCAGCACTTTTTTTAACTCTTGAAAATGTTTACTACTATCTAATTTACGAGAATGTATCCGATTATAAATGACATTTGGATAAGGAAGTTCTACTTTTTCCCATTTATCTTGATGATAAAAGTAGCCATTAATGGAATCAGTAGAAAAATCTTGAAATCCACAAACATACAATAAACCGCCAATTAATGAGATTTCTTCCGTTAATTCCTCGCAGAGCTGATGAATAGAACGGAAATTTGGTGAGCCATTATTGTCTTTTATTTCTGTTAATATGGCAATAATGGGACCAAGAGAAATTGTTTGTGTATGTTTGGAAAATTGAGCGAGAAAAGATATATTTTGCTTAGGAATTTTAAATGCAGCGAATAGATCCTCACTAAAGGAAATATCTTGTTTTTCTAGTGGCAATTCCTGAATTAATACTGGCAGTTTCGATATTCCAATGCGGATGTAGATCGGCTTTTTTTGATTGATTCTCCAATAATGAAGTAAAGAAGGACTCAGTGCAATCGTATATCCTGACAGAGAAGAATCTTTTTTTATGGAAATCTGTAAGAAATGATTAGTCATAAAAATTCCTCATTTACCCTGTAAAACCTATTAAAAAAATGCAAATGAAGCGTGAGAATTGCTATTTCAGCTGTTTATGTTTGTAAAAATCCAGTTGAGAAGCCTCACTATTTCTTGTAATAGGTTCTAATCTAGGCGAGTTGATACGGTATCGTATGAAAAAAAAGAAAAATGGTGATAAATATCTAGATGAATTATCTTTAAACAGAAAGTTAACTCAAACTTCGCAGTTATACATTCCTCTTCATGTTTCATGTATTAGCATAACTTGGTTTAGAG
>JBDNRM010000043.1:0-23507 GCA_047718615.1 Bacillus sp. (in: firmicutes)
GCAAGGCAACGCCGAGGAGGCTCAAGCTTAGCCCCGCGGAAAGCGAAGCAACCCGTAGTGGAAAGCAACCCCCACAATAAAAAACAAGCCTCCCATTTTATTGTTAAACCGAGTAATATCAAGACTTGCAAACGAATTTTGATGGTGCGAAGTTTGAGTAGTTAAGTATAAAAACTAGGTTGTTCCATGCGCTACAAACACTCGTTTTCCACTGGGAGGAAGCCGAGCCCCACGGAAAGCGAAGTGTATGCAGGTTGCGGGTGATTATTACAAACCTTCTTTTTTTTACATGAATAAAAAACCCAAACCATGATACGAAATATTTTTTATCTCTTCGTATCATGGTTCGGGTTTATTTTCGGCTGGAATACTTAATATATTTTACGAGCTTTACTAAAAATATATATCATTTTTTTTTACAGCAATATTTCTCAGAAATCGATTGCTGCCTCCTATTTTAATTTTATAATTGCTGTGAATTTGTTTTTGGACCGAAGAACATTAGCAATAACCCACAAGCCAGCCAACAGCCTCCGATAAATAGAAATACACTTACGTAGCCTAGGTTTATTGCTATAAAACCTACAAGCAATGATCCAAAAATATTAGAAAAACGACCAAGTCCATATGCTAGGCCACTTCCTGACGACCGTAAATTGGTTGGGTATGGTTCTGAAGTATAGGCATATAAGTTAGAAGTAAATACCCGCTCGGTAATATTTACAATAAACCCAAAAATAATAATCATTAATGGAAGAAATGTCATTCCATATAATAGGCCCGCACCAGCAGTTAAAAATGCACTGACTGCTAATATCGATTTTCTTTGGAATTTTTCAGAAATCATCGATCCGATAAGTGCGCCTAAAGGAGCCCCGATTGAATGTAGCACATTATACCAAAGTGTTTTTTCCATGGTTACTCCATGACTTTTTAATAAACTTGGTACCCATGAAGCAAATCCATAAAATCCAAACGTTTCTAAGATCCAAACGGAAGAAAGAACAATGGTTATTTTTAAATTTTTCCCTTTAAATAAATCGGAGTAATTGCCTTTTTTTATCGATTGAATTGGTTGTCCCACTTCCGGAATAGACAATATTCCTTTTTCCTTTTCGACCTTTTTTTCTATTCTTGTCATTATCTCATCGGCAATTTTGTATTCTCCACGCATTTCATGCCATCGAGGAGATTCCTCGACCCCTTTTATAAAAAGGAAATAGATCACTCCAACTCCGCCCCAAATAAAGACAAGTCTCCATCCCCATTCTCCTAAAGGAATCACATATGCAGAAACAATATTCGTGATTGGAATGCCAATTAGACCGATCATTGCACAAAAGGAAATATACTTTCCTCGCACATTGGATGGAAAAAATTCCGCCAAATAACTATTTGTCACAATCATAGCTGCAGCAACACCTACACCTGTGAAGAATCGAAAAAACATTAGTGATGGAATATCCCATGCAAAAGCGTTCAAGATTGATGACAAAGAAAATAATAATACGAACCAGGATAAAGCTTTTTTTCTTCCTACCCTGTCAGCCAATCTGCCACCAAGTGATGCACCTAAAAACATACCAAGAAAGGAAATGGCAGTGATATGAGAAATAGTTTTTAAATTCACTCCCCAATGGTCAATTAAAGCTGGTGCCACATTACTTAGTGTAAATAAATCAGCTAAATCAAAAAAGTAAACAATCCCCAGTGCCATTAACACTCGATAATGAACCTTTGAAATAGGCAAACGATCCAATCGATTTGCTACGTTTGAAAATCCCCCTTGATATATATTCTCTTTCTTTGTCTTTTTGTTTTTCCCCATAAAAACCTTCCCCCTGATTTCATCAAATAATCAACTTAGTAAAAATTTTATATGTAGTTTCAATACTTCTGTAGCCTATTAACCGAGTGTTTTCGGTTTAGGTCTGGTAGCAGAAGAGCAATTTTTGTACTTTTAATAGGGTTTTCGGTATCACTAATTATGTTTTTCTACATATAACTACAAAATCAAACAGTTTTGAGTTTTGAGTTTATCATTCACTTCTTTTTTTGTCTAGTCTATCTGAGGGAAAGATTGATTAAAAAAAGAAACAGCAAATGTATGAAAGCAGAGAGTACTTTCGTTGCCATTTCTATTTCATGATTAATATTGTGTTTGCTATTTTTTCTTTTAAACTTTTATTCCGTTTAATTTTTGTCTGGCTTCCCTGAAAAAAAGGTTCCGTACACTCTCGATGAGTCCGCAGTCAGAATTCACTTCGCTTTCCATGGGGCGGGCGCCGAGCCTCCTTCATGCACTGCGGGGTCTCGCCTATCCCGCAATTCCCATAGGAGTCTTCGTGTATTCTGACTGCTCTCTGCTTGTAAAACTTAAGCAATCTACTTTTTTTCATGTGCCGTGGTGCAAATTTGGTTGTATGAATGTCTTGCTAAAAAATGATTGTTTAGCTAGTTTTTTATTATATAAGAAAAATTTAATGATAGAATTCCCCTCCTTCGCGGCTTTAAGTTGGAATGTCTTACAAAAACAACTAACAACTCTATAATTAAATAGAGGCATCCTCGCATAAGAATGAGGTTGCCTTAAAACAATTATTTCTTAGAAGTTTTACTATTTTTTTGGTTCTGCGTTTTCTTTCGGTAGGGTAATGCTCACCGTTGTTCCCTTATTTTTTTCACTTTGGATATGAAGTTTCCCTTTATGATAATTGATTATTTTTTTTACCACCATGAACCCTAGACCTGTACCACTGTTTTTTGTCGTATAGAAGGGAGTTCCTAGTTTTTTAATTTGAACAGGTTCCATTCCTCTTCCATCATCTTCAATTTGAATAACTACATTCCTATCGTTATCCAAAAAGGTGCGTACTGTTATGACACCGCCAAACGGAGTCGCTTCCATACTGTTTTTTAATAAATTCATAAACACTTGCTTTAATTGATTTGCATCACAATAATTGACCATTTCCTTCTGGCAAAATTCTTTTTTTATCACAATATTATTCATATTTGCACTTGCCTTAAACAATGAAATAGTTTCATCTAAAATTTGCTGAATATTCATATACTCACAGTTTAAAACATGAGGTTTAGATAAAATTAGAAATTCTCCTACAATAAAGTTAATGCGGTCTAATTCGGACATTATTAACTCAAAATGAGATTTATCCTTAATATCATTTTTCAAATATTGAATGAATCCTCTAATAGTAGTGAGTGGATTACGTATTTCATGGGCAACACTTGCTGCCATTTGCCCGACTGCTGTCAATTTCTCTGAATTTAACAACAGCTGTTCGGTCCGTTTGCGCTCGGTAAAATCCCTGAATTGAGCAAATGCTCCTGCCAATAAGCCATTCTCTTCAAAAATAGGAAAGCAATCTAAAAGAAAAACAAGATCTTGTTTATCTTCTCTGCGATGGAAAGAAATTTCTATATCGGTATAAGGCTGTTTATTCAACAAAACATTCTGAAGGTATGCTCCAAAATACTCCAATTCATTGATATTTAAACCTAAAATGTTTTCTTTCTTTATCTTTGTTACAAACTCAGCATAAGGGTTAAATCCAATTAGCTTCCCGTCCTGATCCGATATCAAAATCCCATTTCTGGTTGTATCCATAATCAATTGATTTAATCGATTTAAATGATGATTTTCTTTGATTAAAGCTATCTCTCTTTCTATCGATTGATTGACTGTAGAAAGTAATGTAAGGATTAAAGGATTCGCATCTTTTTTATCCATCATAATTGAGATTGTTCCAAGCACTTTCTCTTCCTTCCAATCCATAATTGGAACACTATAGCAAGCTATAGAATGAAGATACCGATGGAAGTGCTGTTCTCCAACTATTTCAATTTCTTTTTTATATTCTAGCGTCAATGTGATTGCATTAATCCCGCAATCTTTCTCAGTGAAGCGAACCCCCTCTACAATACCAATAGAAGCTGCTGCCGCTTTGCTTTGTTTATCGCCTTGCATTTTTAATAAATAACCTTCCGCATCACATACACTTGCAATGATGGAGATATCTTTTAATGATGTTAAAAATTTATCTAAAAAATAAATAACCACCTCTAAAATATCAGCGTATTGCATATGCTTTTGATATAACCCATTTTCCGTTAAACTCTCGGTAAATATGACAATATCTGAAGAATCTAGTCCTCTTCTTTTGCATCTTTCTTTCAATTCTTCAAAATTAATTACTTTGCCGTTCATCTCTTTATACTCCAGAATATTTTTTATGCTTATAATTGATTTTTGTTCTAACTGAACTTTACCCTTCATTATAACATAGAAAATATAACCAGATCGAAAGTAGGGTATTTCCTATTTTGATTGATTTATTAAAATAATAGTGAAATTCGTTTGCAGCAAATTTTTATGATAAGTAATGAGTTAGCTAAATTTTTTTTCCTAATATTCTATCGGAGGGGAAAATATGAATAGATATAGACGTAGAAATACACCTGCTTTTACTGTTTTAGCCTATTTTACTTTTTTTGCTGGAGTGGCACTTTTCTGCATTGGTCTTTATAATGCGGATAATTTAGAGTTGAACGAAAAAGGATATTATATTGCTGTAATGATCCTTGTAGCAGTTGGCGCCATTCTGACACAAAAAGTTACGAGAGATAATGCAGAAGACAATGAAATTTTGGCAGAACAAGATCGGAAATACAATCAGTCTAAAGCGGACTAATTGTACTTCCGAGAAGGCGCTAAGCATTTTTAATTACCCAAATCCCTTCCATTTTACTCCTGACGGTAACCCCGCTTATTTATCGGCGATTACCGTTTTAATTGTCTCTTTTAGAATGGAAATAATTTTATTTATTTCATTTTTATTAATAATTAATGGTGGGGCTAAAACAATTGTATCACTATGGTTATATGTTACACTCCGGCAGATCAGCCCATTTTTAGCTGCTTCTGCTACTACTTTTGGTGCCATTTTCTCTGAAAAACGATTCTTACTTTTGGCATTGGCGTATAGTTCAAATCCACCTAACAGTCCAATTACGCGGCTGTCTCCAACATAATTAAAGTCTTCTTCCAGTTTTTTAAACCCTTTCAATAGCTCTAAGCCCATTGCACAGCTATTTTCTACTAACTTTTCTTTCTCTATTATGGATAAATTCTCACTCGCAATATGACAGCCAACAGGATGACCGCTGTAAGTAAATCCATGAAATAATGTGCCTGTTGATTTTTCTTTAAACACTTGAAAAATATCTTCTGAAATAAGCACACCACCAAGTGGAAAATATCCACTTGTTATGCCTTTTGCAAACGTTAATATATCTGGAACTACACCCCAATTTTCCACGCCGAACATTTTCCCCGTTCTGCCAAACCCTGTTATCACTTCATCTGCAATAAATAAAATATCATGTTCGCTGCAGACAGAACGAATCTGTGTCAAATAGTCATCTGCTGGAATAAACATGCCACCTGCTCCCATTACTGGTTCAGCAATAAATGCTGCGATATTTTCTGGTCCTTCTTGAGCAATTAACTTTTTTAAAGCTTCTACAGAATCTGTCTCTACATGAAGAAAATCTGGTGCAAGTGAATTCGTTACTTGATGAAATTCGGGAATTCCCGTTGCGCTTGTCGCTCCTGTAGCAACCCCATGGTATGCCTTTTGCCTTGAGATGATTATCTTCCGCTCCGGTTTTCCTTGCATGATCCAATAATAACGTGCTAATTTAAATGCACTGTCATTTGCTTCAGAACCCCCTGATGTAAAAAAGACAGTATTTAGATTGCCTGGTGCTATGTTTGCAAGCTTTTCAGCAAGAAGGACAGCAGGCTCATGGCTAAAGGTAGAAAAAGCAGAGCTAAAGCTTAATTGATTAATTTGCTCCATTGCCGCTTTCCCCAATTCTTTTCTGCCATATCCTATTGCTACATTCCATAAAGAGGACATTCCTTCAATATATTTTTTTCCTTCTATATCTTTTACATAAATGCCATGGCCTTTTTCAAAAATAATGGATGGTCCATAATCTTGTTGCTGTTTCACAGAAGAGGTTGGATGTAGAAAGTGTTTTTTATCAAGTGCCTCTAACTGCTCTTTTGTAAGCTTTCCCATTCTTTTTCCTCCTTTGAATTACATCTAATCTTTTTTTTGATATTGAACACGTCCGCCAATTATCGTCATTTCAATCGATGTATTTTTTATTTCTTTTGGAGTATATGAAAAAAAACCGGCTGGTAATACGGTCATATCCGCTAATTTTCCAATTTCTAATGAGCCTTTCTTTTCTTCATCAAAGGAAGCCCTTGCAGCATCAATGGTGTACATTTTTAGCGCTTCTTCTAAAAGAATTCTGTTTTCCGAAACAAACATATTTCCGCTTACTGTTTCTCGACAGATAGCAGCATATATTCCAAGTAAAGGTGAACATGGGGTGATAGGAAAATCAGAGCTTCCTGCTGGTTTGAGTCCACTATTAATCATTTTTCTTGCTGCAAATACATGTTCAACCAAAGAATGAGGCAAATTTTCTTTGTACACATCTCCTGCTTGGTAAACCAATGTAGGCTGTAAAATTGGGATGATCTCTAGCTCTTTCATTTTCTTTCGTAATATTTTATTTGTTACCATTGCATGTTCAATTCGATGCCGATGATCTTGGCGAGGAAATTTTTCTAATGCGTTCTCATATGCCATTATTACTTGTTCTACTGCCCGGTCTCCAATCGCATGTATCGCTAGCTGATATCCTAATTGATGTGCTGCCATCACTTTATCTTCTAATTCTTGATCGGAAAACATCAGCATTCCTTTATGGATTGAATGATTATATAACAAAGAAATGGCTGCTGTTTTGCCACTGATCGTTCCATCAGCAAACATTTTTACTGGGCCAATTTTCAAATAGTTATTACCAGATAAAAAAGATAATTGCCGTCTTTTTGCTTGATAAAAAAAATCTTCGAGTATCATCGCATATACTCGAATCGGAAGCTTCTTCTCTTCCATCATTTCCTGCAGTACTTCAAATTCATCCAAGAAATTCGAAAAAAAGCCAAGCCCCGCCTCATGCACACTTGTAATACCATAAGAAAGATTATGCTCCATTACTAACTCTATTGCTTTCTTCATCTGATTTTTTGTATATGCAGGCATTACTTCTTTAACAAGCTGTATTGCCTCTTCCTTTAATACACCTGTTGCTTCCCCTTTTGAATTCTTTATAATTTCCCCATTTTTCACGACCGTAGTTGATTTAATATTCGCGATTTTTAATGCTACTTCATTCACGACTGCTGTGTGAGCACAATACCTTGTAATAAAAAGCGGATTTTTTATTTCCTGAAAGTCGGAAGCAATAGGCTCCCTTCCCTCTTCTAAGTTTGCCTCATCATACCCCCAGCCGATAATCCATTCATCCGCACCCACCTCTCTCGCTCTTTCCCTAACCACTTGCACCATTTCTTTGATAGAAGGTTGATTACAATGAATATTCAGCAAATTAAATCCACTCGTAAATAAATGTTGATGGGCATCAATAAACCCAGGAATAACCACTTTACCATCTAAATTAACCACTTCTGTTTGTTTCCCTGTCCATTCCACTATCTCTTTATTAAATCCTAATGCAATAATTTGCTCATCTTTTATCGCAACTGCTTCATATTTATTATTTTTCTCGTCTAATGCTATAATTTCTCCATTATAAAAAATAATATCTGCAACCATCCATCCACCTCTTCTCTCTCCACATTCCAAAAAACGGTATAGGTTCATTATAAAAATATATGTTTTTAAAAAGTAAATATCCTTGATTTTTAATAGATAGACATCCATGTTAATAAAGATTTACACCATTGCACATGAAAAAGAAACGGTTTTCTTAAGTTTATAAGCAGGGAGCAGGCGGACCATTTTGAGAGCACCACTTTTCAGACAGCCTATTAGATTGCTAAAACAAACCTTCAACATTTATATTTTTAATATCTTCTATACAAATAAAGCCGCATTTCCTAAAAAAAATGCGGCTCCCTTACAATATATCTTTTTTAACAACTGTTAAACATTATTCGCAACTCACACATCCGCTTTAGACTTATTAAAATCTGGAGAAATGGACTTTTTAATAAAGAGTGCAACGATAAAAGCAATAATACATAAACTTAACGCAAACCAGTATGCGTGATGTACACCATACGTCATAGCATCATTCACTGCCTGCTGTGTTTTTTGACCATCATATTCGTCCAAAAACCGCTTGCTTCTTCCAGTTAAAATACTAACAAAAATAGAAACGCCCAATGCTCCTGAAATAGGCTGCAGAGTATTAGAAATGGCTGTTCCATGCGGATACAAATGCTTTGGTAATTCATTTAAGGCATTCGTCTGAGATGGCATCATAATAGCTGAAATAGAAAACATTAATAAAATATAAACTAGAATAAATGCCCACATTGGTACAGAAGCATTTATTCTACTATAGAAAACCATTACTCCAATCAGTACAAAAGCTCCTGGAATTATTAATTTTCTTGGTCCATACTTGTCAAACAGCATGCCCATCACCGGTGACAAAATTCCATTCAGCAAGGCGCCGGGTAAAAGAATCAATCCAGCCATTTTTGCTGAATATCCAAGAGGTCCTTGAAGATACATTGGCATCACAATTTCAGATGCAAACATTGCCATAATAACGATGACAAATACAATTACACCAAATGCATAGTTTTTATATTTAAAAACACGTACATCTAATAACGGTTCCTCTAACTTTAATTGTCGAAGTACAAAGAGGATAAGGCCTATAACCCCTATTAAAATAAAAATTAAAATTTCCGTTGATAATAACCCGTCTTTGCTTTCACCAGCACTGCTAAATCCATATACTAAACCGCCAATTCCAATCGTTGAAAGGATAATAGACAGTATGTCCACTTTTGGTTTCGTGATTTCACCAACATTTTGCAGATATTTTAAAGCAAATAGCATCGAAAACAACACAAATGGAATAACAGATAAAAATAACCAGCGCCATCCAAAAGTATCGACGATAATCCCTGATAGAGTTGGACCAATTGCTGGTGCAAACATAATAACCAACCCAAATGTTCCCATAATTTTCCCACGAACTTCAGGTGGATACAATAATAACAAGGCATTCATGATCACAGGTATTAACAAGCCTGTTCCAACTGCTTGAATCATTCTTCCTGTAAGCAGCATTGGAAAATTCACTGCACATCCTGCAATAATCGTTCCAATTAAAAAGATGGTCATAACACCAATAAACATTTGTCTTGTTGTAAAAGATTGAATCAATAATGCAGAAACTGGCATCAATATCCCCATGACAAGCATAAAACCAGTTGCTAACCACTGTACTGTAGGTGCATCTACTTTAAATACATGCATTAATTCTGTGAGCGCTATATTAAGTAAAGTTTCATTTAAAATAGCAAAAAATGCCCCAATCATAAATGTGATTAATATTGCTTTCGAGTTAATTTTTTGTTCCATTATTTTATTTTCCTCCGATACCATTTTCCCTGATACAATTTTTTTAATGAGCTGTTTTGCTATTTTTACTCAAGAAAAATAGCACTATTCATTTCTGCTTATTTTACCAAACAAAAGTTCGCATGACAATTCTGCTGATGAAAATTTTATAAGTTTCTTCTTTTCCTATACAAAAGCTCAAAGTTATGAAAAGTTCATAAAGTTTTCCTAACTTTGGGCTTAGTATTACTTCATTATTTCCATTTAAAATCAGATAGCTGTTGTTTTCATTCACATTTTTTATGCTCCTCTAAAAAAAAGCTCTGGCTCTCTCGAATAGTCCGCAGTCAGCATACACTTCGCTTTCCTGTGGGCGAGCGTCAAGCCTCCTCTCTGCGCTGCGGGGTCTCGTCTTTCTCGCAATCCCACGGGAGTCTTCGTGTATGCTGACTGCTCCCTGCTTATAAAAATTAAGAAAATTGCTTCTTTTCATAGGTCTTGATGCAAATTTTTTTGCATGGGTGTCTGCCTGAAACTTTGCTCTTGATCCTTCTCTTGTCCAATCTTATTTTGCAATCGCTATCAATTATTGAATAAAATATTCTTCCTACAACCTTTGAATTTATTATAGAAAAAGACTTCACTTTTAATCAATACTGTCGAAATTAAAACGAATACTAATTTTATCATTTATATAAAATACAAGCATTCATCTTAGAAGCAATATAACAAAAGGAGTCAAATTAATGGAGAAATTTAAAAAACAGAAATCCACTATTCAATTAAGCACTAAGCTGTATATTGTGTGTACGCTCATTCTTATCATTCCTACTATTATGGTTGGCCTTCTATCTTATAATAGTGCATCAAAACAATTAAAAGATAGCTTACTAGTTAGTGCAGAAGAAAATGTAAAATTATAAAATTCAAATATTAATAATACAATTTCACCTAAAATACATGATGTCAATTATTTTGCAGCACATATTACCAATGAAATGCTGAGTGATGAGGGCGAGTCTTCTCCTACCATTTCAAGGTTCAAACAATATTTTGATCTTCACCCAGAAATACAAGCAATCTACATTGGTACAAAAAACGGAAAAACATTAAGTTACCCACATCTGGACCTTCCTGAAGATTTTGATCCTAGACAACGGCCTTGGTATCAAGAAGCGGAACAAAAAAAAGGAGAAGTCGTAGTGACAAGTCCTTATATTGATGAGAGTAATAATGAAATGGTTTTAACTGTAACAAAGTCTACCGACGATGGATCTGGGGTTATTGCAATCGATATTAACCTTAAAAACTTAGAAACAACAGCTGAAGAAGTAAGTGTCGGAAAAAATGGATATGCTGTTTTATTGGATTCCAAACAAAACTATATTGTAAGCCCAAACGAAAAAGCTGGTAGCAAAGCGAATGAACCATTCTTTCAAAAGCTTTATACTGCTAATTCAGGCATGCTTAATTACAATCTTAACGGACAAAACAAAATAATGTACTTTTCAACAAATGAACAAACTGGCTGGAAGGTTGCAGGAGCAATGTTGGTTTCCGAAGTTGAAGATGCATCAAAACCTATTATGAAAACCACCTTACTAGTAATAACAACTGCTCTTATTATCGGAGCAATTATTATTATTTGGATTGTTCGTTCCATCGTAAAAAGATTAAAAAATTTACAAAGCAAAGCGAAAACAATTAGCGAAGGCAATTTAAGGGAGAATATTGAAATTCAGGCACATGATGAAATTGGCAGTCTGGCTATATCTTTCCAAGAAATGCAGGCTAGCTTACGAAAGACTTTAAAAACGATTGAACAACACGCATTGCAAGTAGGAGCTTCAGCTGAGGAACTTAATGCAAGCTCTTCGCAAACAAGTGAAGCGACAGAGCAAGTAGCAGCAGCTATTCAAGATGTTGCAAGCAGTGCAGAAAAGCAAACAATTGAATTAGAAAAAAATAATGCTTCCATCGAAAAAATTTCAACAGGAAGTTCTTCTATAGCAGACAGCACTTTAGAAGTTGCCGAATTGACAAAGGATACAACAAAAATGGCTGAGGATGGTGAAAAAGCTGTCTTACAAACTGTTAATCAAATGAATCTAATTCATGATTCTGCATTAGAATCGAATAATATGATTCGTTCCTTGTCAGAACGTTCAAAGGAAATCGGCTCCATATTGGGTGTTATTACAAGCATTTCTGAACAAACAAATCTATTGGCTCTAAATGCAGCGATTGAAGCGGCAAGAGCTGGCGAAGCAGGAAAAGGCTTCTCAATTGTAGCAGATGAAGTAAGGAAATTGGCAGAGCAATCTCAAGATTCTGCAAAAAAAATTGCTGAATTAATTCAAGTTATTCAACAAGATACAGAAAACACCGTACAAAAAATGTCATCAGTTGTAGACAATGTACAGGATGGTTTACATGTTTCCAATGATGCAATCTTAAAATTTTCGCAAATTTTATCCAGCATGCAGAAAATATCTCCTAAAATCGAAGCAGTTTCTTTTACGATTCAGCAAATGACAGGAGGTATTCAAGAGGTAGAGGCTGCAGCAAATACCATTTCCGATATATCCAAAAACAATGCAGCATCCTCGGAGGAAGTGGCAGCTTCAACAGAAGAACAATTAGCTTCTATGGAAGAAATTTCAGCATCTGCCCATACCCTTTCATCCATGGCTGAAGAATTGCACGATATAGTGAAACAGTTTAAATTTTAAAAAGAAAAAATGATACCTTTCAACTTAATAGAGGTTGTTCCAAAAGAACACACCGAAGAAATAAATGGTTGTTAAGTTGTCCAAACTAGTAAATTGTTTTCAAAAAAAACTGCTCTCCCTATTGAGGAAAGCAGTTTTTTTGAAAGTTTAATCAAGAGAAATACCTATTTTTTTATTATATTGTTTCTTATAATGCATTCCTCCTATCGTAAGAATATCTGCTTCTTTATCTGTATCAAATAATAAAGTGCGCTCTTTCCCTATCTTTCCGTCTTTTTGTTTTACATATCTCGTATTCAGCGTTGCTTTTAATGGGACTTCTCCTTCTTGTGTATGGATAGATACTTTATCCATTACGATAGATTCATCTGTTGCCACTGTAATTTCCGTCCCTTTTGATGTATTGGTAATATTATTAAACCATAAATTTTTTCCATCGATTTTATAGGCTTTTTCTTGCCCAGCTTTTAAAGGAAATGTTTCATTTATTTTTTTATATCCTACAAACTGTTTAACATTTACTTCTAATGTTTGCACTTTTTTTGGAAGGGCATCAAATTGAATCTCAAAATTTTTGCCTTTTAGAGAAGAGCGAGAACTGCTTCCGATTATCTCAATCGATTTTCCGTTAGCTATCAATTGTATTCCCATTAAGTCTTCATTTAGACGATCGAAATTTTTTACGTTTAGTGACCCTTTTATGACCGTTGAAGTCGGAGATGCAACAATAGAATCAAATGTTATCGTACCTTGATCGACTGCTACCTTTTGCTTAATAGATTGTTTTAATTCAGTTTTCATCGCCTTATTAGGATCATATGAGAATGAAATTTTTTCTTCTTTTGCTTGACCATTCTTTTCATATTGCCAGTAGTAAAAGGTTAATTTTTTTGAAAACGGACTTATTGAGTCAAACTCCGCTAAGCCTTTAAATTCAGTCTTATCCTCATTAATTATTCCCTGTCCCGCTTCGTATCGTGATGATTTTGTTAGAAATCCAGTCAGTCTTGTTGGGGAGAAATAATCACTGTAATTATCATTTAAACCATTTTGATTCGATAATGTGTAGTAAATAATCACTCTATTTTCATCCGCCATCATCCCATTAAGGGTCAATTCTGTTCCATTTTCTAATGCAACCTTTTTTTCAATTCTTTGTCCCATGCCAGCTTCATTCAACTTCTTTAATGTACCTGATGTTATTTCATCAAATCCGGCTATTTTCTTCCCATAATAAGCAAAAGCATTAAAATTGTATCCTACAAACATAAATAGCAGCATAGCGATGGCAGCTAGCTTCCAACCAAATGGAAAAGAAGAGGAATTATTCTCCACTTTATCCAATGCATTTCTTAGCCGCATTTCCAATTCAGGGGGAGATTCCAATGCATCAATATGTTTTTTTTCTTCTTTTAATAACTCTTCCATATTATTCATCCAGTTTACCTCCATACTGACTCTTCATTTTTTTCAGTCCTTGAAAAATTCTAGATTTTACCGTTCCTATTGAAACATTCGTCCTATCAGCTATCGATTGATAATTCAAATCTTGAAAGTATTTTAATTTTATTGCTTCTGCCTGCTGCTCATTTAATGTTGCCAATAATTGATGAATATCCAGTAGTTGTTCTTTTGCTTTTATATCATTTTTCGGATGAATACCCACTTCTCCCTCTTCTATGTATTCATCCATTTTTTCCACTAATAATAACTTTTTTCGTCTTTTTAGTAGTGCTTTACAACTATTTACTAAAATCGTTTTGCTCCAGCTGTAAAAGGAGCTGTCTTTTTTTAGCTGATGAATATTTTCATATAAGCGTACAATCATATCTTCCATTGCATCCATTGCATCGTGGCTGTTTCCCATATACGTGTATGCAAGTTTATAATAATCTTCTTTTTCCAGCATAATTAATTGCAGTAAAGCTTCTTTATTGCCTTTTTTTGCTTTCTTTACTAACTGAGTAACTCGCAATTCCTCACCCCCACATCTATAAGAGTATTAAGCAGAAGAAAAAGTTCATTTTTTTAAAAAAATTTTTTAAGAAGCCCTAACTCTGAGAAAATATAGATAGTTTGATTCCTGCTAGTCCGCCTAGTCTTTTAATAGAAATCCAGGTAAATAGCTATCTAATTTGAAATCTATAAACGAAAGAAAGGATGTCCGATAAGTCGATTAAATCGCCTTAAGAACATCCCCTTTGTACATATTTTCTATTCAACATTTATTAATAATACCCATGCTACAATCCAAGTAATAAAAAATAATTTATGGAAACTTAAGTTGACAACATGAAAATCAGTCCCCACTCAATATTTCTTTTAAATCTTCTGCTGTAAAAGCAGATAATGCCTTTTCTTCCGAATCGATAATGGCTTCGATTAAATCTCTTTTTTTGTCTTGCAGTTCATTTATTTTTTCTTCGATTGTTCCACGAGCGAATAATTTAATCACTTGCACTGTATTTTTTTGCCCGATTCTATGAGCACGATCCGCAGCTTGCTCCTCTACTGCTGGATTCCACCATGTGTCATAAAAAATAACCGTATCAGCAGTCATTAAGTTTAAACCCGTTCCTCCAGCTTTTAAGGAAATAAGAAAAAAATCACATTCTCCAACATTATAGCGACGGCACAGTTCTACCCGTTCATCTGAGGGAGTTTGTCCATCCAAGTATAAGAAAGACACTCCTTTTACTGCCAGCTCATTTCCAATCAGATTAAGCATTTTTGTAAACTGCGAAAAAATCAATACTCTTCTTTTAGATTGTTTTGCTTCATCTACCATTGTTAGCAGCTGCTCAAATTTTGCAGAACTTCCGTTATAACCATCCACAAACAATCGTGGATGACAGCATATTTGCCTTAATCGAGTTAGTCCTGCTAAGATTCTAATCTTATTTTTCCGGAATGTATCCTTATCAAGATGCTTTAATGTATCATGACGCAGTTTGGCTAAATAAGCACCATACAATTTTTTTTGTTCAGGAAACAACTCAGCTGATTCATGCCATTCCATTTTTTCTGGAAGCTCCGTAAGCACATCCTCCTTTAAGCGGCGCAGCAAAAAAGGTTTAATCCGTTTAGCAATGTTTTTTCTTGTCAGATTGCTATACTCTTTTAAGCCAGAAAATAACTGTGGAAAAACAACATAAAAAATGGACCATAGCTCTTCTGCTGCATTTTCCACTGGCGTTCCTGTTAATGCAAAACGATGGTTTGCTTGAATCTTCTTCACCGTTTTTGCTGTTTGCGTCGTTGGATTTTTGAAATATTGTGCTTCATCAAAAAAAACAGTATGAAAACTTTGTTTTTCAAACCATTGGATGTCTTTTAATAACAACGGATACGATGTAATCACCACATCCATTTCTGTTATTTCCTTTTGCAAACTTATCCGCTCTTGTTTTGTTCCATCCATAATAATTGCTTGGATTTCAGGAGCAAATTTCATCATTTCATTTAGCCAATTATACGTTAGAGAGGATGGACAAACGATTAAAACAGGTTGCTTTTTTTGTCGTATAATAGCTAACTCTGACAATATAAAGGTAATACTCTGCAATGTCTTTCCTAATCCCATATCATCTGCAAGAATGCCTCCAAATCCATAATAAGCCATTGTTTTCATCCAATAGTAGCCAATTGTTTGGTACTCTTTAAGAATCGCTTCTACACTTTTTGGCACTTCAAACTGCAAACTGCCAGGCTGTTGTATACTGCTTAAAAATGCATGAAAAGAGTCTTCCCCATTCAGTATATTGCGTTCTTGCAAAAACTCAACAAGTGAAACACTTTGACTTATTGGCAAATCCAAACCGCTTGCCATATCTCCTTGCTGGACTTGCGGTGATTGTAAAAATCGCTGTATTTCTTCCATTTCTCTCGTCTCCAATGAAAGAAACGATCCGTTTTGGAGACGGTAATATTTTCGCTTTTCTTCTAAAGCTTCTAAAATATTCTTTATTTCTTTTTCCGGGATCCCACTCATTTCAAATTTAAACTCCAGCCAGTTAGTTCTTTCTTTTTTCACCCTTACTTTTACCATTGGATAAGTGTTTTTGCGAAAAATTCTATTTCTGACTGCCGTAGTAGCATAAACTTGAAGAAGCTTTTGCAGTTTGGGCATCATATGATACAAAAAGGCATATTCTAACTCTTCATTTTGCAAAATATAGCCACTGTCTGTTTTTGCAAAAGAACTGTTCTCCATTATTTCAAGAATCTCTGCTTCCTTTTCCGTATCTCGTACTACTATACCTTCTCCTTGCCTAGTTTCTAAAGGATTAATTACGATATGATCGTAGTGAAACTCTAAGCCAGCAAGCAAACGATTTTTTAAGCGGTCTATATATAATTTAGCGACCAACGGGACTTTTTTATACTGTTTACTAACTGTCTCAGCAACCATCACTGCACCTAATTTTTTTAAACCTGGAGCAACTTTCTCCAGAAAAAAATCCACTTGGTCTTTCGAAATGGGAATCCTATTTGTTCCAGATTGGTCGATCAGTTCTTTTAAATAGACAAGCCTTTGAAAGTCTTGCCTTTCAAGCTTTGTTAGTATTCCTTCTGATAGAATGGACTGGTACTCTGGTAAAATCGTGAGTTTATTTAGTCCCATAATTTTCAGCGCATACTTTTTTCCTTCCATTTCCATAAAATCAAATTGCAATGGAGTTAGGTTAGCTGATACACGCATGCCGTTAAAACGAGCATTCCCATCCTCTACTATCACATTTTCCGCCTTTTCAAGGAACGGAACAAGTCTGTCAAAAGAAGCTGGCGGAAGAAGAAAAATAGCATTGTTCCGCAATTTTCCGCCTTCCATTCTGTCCATAAACAGCTTTTCATCTTCTATCATATAAACAAGCTCATTAATAACCGCATCATCTTCTGTTGTAAAACAATGTAGATTTTGATTATATGTAAACATCGAGGAAAGTTCATAAGCTTTCCCCTCTTTTATATGACGTAAAAAAGTCAAAATATCGTTAACATTTATTGATCCAATTTTCAACGCAATTCCAAATAGCTTTTGTTCTCTTTTTATATCTAGCAGTTTACAACGAAATTCCACTTTCAGTATATCTCTGTTTTCAAAATGATTTTGGTGTCCACTTGAGCGTATTGGCTTCACATCAAAAATCCGCATTAAATCTTCATTTAAATGATGCTGTGAAGACTTCTCTATGATTGGAATAGCTTCATTGCGTTCATGCTCAAGTATAGCAAAGAGGACTGCCGCGATATGCTGACATTCACGGTCAAAAGAAGCCAACTTAGGGCAGGTGCATGCTGTTTGAATGCCTCCCCCCTTATCGGTTTTTATCGTGACCTGAAAATCTTCTGCTCCTTTCACTATTGCTTTACAATAATTATCCTTATATTCACTAAATTCAACTTTATTATTTTGATAAAAAGAATCTCCTCTTTTGAAGGAGACGGTTCCACATAATTCTTTAATCATTTTTTTACTTACCTTTATGTTCAAAAGTGGTGCTCCTTCCTTTTAGAAATACTTTTTCTTAATGGTTAGACCAGCTATCTAATTTACTCACAAACAAGGACTTGTCTTTTAAACCTTCCTTTTTTAGCAATGCCACGGTCTTTAATCGAGAATCCTGCTTCATGTATGAAGGAGTCAATCTCTTCCACTGTAACAATGACTGCCTTGTCTGCAAACAAACGGGCGCATCGCAACATTTCTAATTGTACATCAGCAGGCAAAACAGAACAAAGATTATAAGGCATATCGATTATGGCAATATCATAATGATTTTCTATATTCCGCATATCTGCTAATTTCACTTCTCCAGCAAGTCCAAAATGCGCAATATTTTCTCGAGCTCCGCCTGTTACAAGTGGGTTTCTGTCACTTCCGATAATGTCGATTCCCATTGATAACGCTTCAACTAACACCGTTCCAATTCCACAGCAAGGATCAATCACTTTCATTCCAAATGGATGCGGGACAGCAATATTCACAACCGCCCTTGCCACACGGGTGCTAAGAGCCGTTGAATAATTATTTGGCTTTAATTGATGCTGCAGCCAAATGGATTCACTTTTATGATATTCCCCAAAAACCCAGCCATCCTTTATAGGCATGAGAGCAAACACAACTTTAGGACATATTAAGTCCACCGTTCCTTGTATTTGGCTGCCTATTTCCCTGGCAATTTTTCTTTTTTGATCAAATGGGAATTCTCCCCGATTAGTAGGATTTTCTATAAAAACAACTTTAAAAGTCGACTCTACTATTTTGAAATCGCTTATAAGATTAACCAATTCTTTTAAACTCCCACAGCAATATAGACTATCAATTCTTTCTTTTATAAATGGACTTCGACTTGGATTTATCTTCAAGGGACTTTCTAAAATAAGCGTTTTGTTGTCAAAACCAAACAAGGAGCGCATTTCTAACCTGCATAAAGAAACTTCATCCTCATGACAGGCATATGTATACAAGTACTTTACTGTTTTTTTATCCTTCTCAATCAATTTTTCCCCGCCTTATTATGCTTTTACGTTTATGATTATTTTCTTATTATAATAGAAAAGCATGGAAATGTACGCTTTATTAACTTTACACTTTTTTCCTTAAAAAAATCACTTAACTTTTAAAAGTTTTTGTGTTAACCTTTCATATAAAATAGTTAACATTTATAAAGTGAGCGAATAAAAATGAAATTAAAAGATTTAATATTATGCGCATTCTTTGCCGCAGTAACTGGCATTTTAGCACAAGTGGAAATACCATTGCCACTCGTACCAATCAGCGGTCAAACATTAGCAGTTGGATTAACAGCAACCATTCTTGGCAGCAGATTAGGCGCGATTTCTATGATTTGCTACGCATGTCTTGGAGCGGTGGGAGTGCCAGTATTTGCTGGAGCAAGCGCTGGGTTCAGTGTATTAATTGGAAAGACAGGCGGATATATCTTTGGATTTATTTTGGCAGCATTTGTTACAGGATATATACTGAAAAAAACGAAACATACCATTCTAATGGCTTTTATTGGTAATACGATTGGTATGATCATTACACTAATTTTGGGAACGATTCAATTAAAGTATGTTGCTGATTTAAGTTGGAATTTAGCATTAGTATATGGAGCTTATCCTTTTATTGTTGTCGGACTTATTAAAGCATTTTTAGCAAGCTGGATCGGTATCCTTATACGAAATCGCTTAGTGCAAGCAAAGCTTTTGCCAAAAGCAGCTTAATAGAGAACGAGAATACGAGATGCTTGCCAAAAGGGTACTGCGTGGCCATCATTTACTCTGCGTTCATGGCTTTCAAGGAATGGGCTATAGTCCAGACTTTGTACAAAAAATGACAGAAGTAGTTACAGATGTCCAAAACGATGAATTAGATTTTCCTATTAAAGTGGTCACTGGATTAGATGAAACTTGTCTATTTTGTCCACATAGTAGAGAAGGAATATGCAATGCACCAAAAGCAAATGAATTTGTACTTGGTTTAGATCAAAAAGTGTTGACACATCTACAAATAGAAAAAGATCAGACATATCAAAAAGAGGAGCTTGTTTCTCTTGTTACTGAAAAGGTTAATCCAGATGATTTAGATTTTTTGTGCGAAGGATGTTCTTGGCTTTCTTATGGTGTTTGTAAAGAAGGCATTCGAAAACTACAAAAGAAACGAAGACCATCATAAGGATAGAAGAACAACCATGTTTGTATTAGCAACATGGCTGTTCTTCTTTTTTATGACGTCTAGATTTGCTCTTTTTTAACTTTTTTTCTGCTTAATAAATAAAAAACAGCAAAAATAAGAATGGACCATACAAGCGAAAGTCCTGGTGATTCATTTACCGTTTTAAATAGGCTGGGGATATTGCCTGCAACAGAGTCATCTGTTGCTAAAAACCAAAACAAAAACATATTATTGGCAGCATGTGCACCAATGGAAATTTCTAAGCTTCCTGTTTTAACCGAAATATAAGTTAAGGCAAATCCAGTTACAATATAATCTAAACCTACTAATACAAATGATTTGTCCATTTCTGGATTAGTAAAATGCATACAACCAAAAATAAGACCAATTATAAGGGAAAGGATGATCGGCTGTTTTAATGCTTTACCTATCCACTGTAAAAGCATCCCTCTAAAAAATAATTCTTCTGATGTTGTTTGAATCGGCACAAATAGTAAAGTAATCAAAAATAAGAATAAATACTCTTTCCCATTCACATTATTCCAACTATAATCAGGTGCATTAAAAACAACATCAATCAGAGTCGTAAGTACGAGCAGTCCGCCAAATACTGCAAATCCCCACAGCACCCTTCTCCAATTCAGCTTTTTATTGGCCGTGATAAGAGATAGTAAACTTCTTTTATGTATAAAGCGTACTCCTATCCATATTCCGATAATCCAAAAAATATTGACAATATGCATAAATAATAAATTAAGAGTAGGATTTAATCCAACTGGCATCCCTGTTATAAAGTCTATATAGGTACTTTCTTTCCCGTCAAATGCTATAATAAGCCCTATGCTTAGTCCATAAACTAGCGAACCGATCAGCATGCATGCTATGGCCAGTAAGCATGAGGAAAGATAACGTTTCCAACTGTTTTTTCCTTCTGTGATATTCAGATAGTTTTTGATGGTCATCTATCTCCCTTCGTATTTTTGAAAATTATTTTTCTTTAATGGTATTCTTTTACACCCCTATATTCCTTCTCTGTTTTTCATACAAATATGCTGGAAATTTTTAATGTTTAAGGCTATGTTGAAAAGTGGAGCTCTCAAATGGGTCCGCAGCCGGAATACACTTCGCTTTCCATGGGGCGGGCGCCGAGCCTCCTCGGAGCTTTGCTCCTGCGGGGTCTCGCCTGTCCCGCAATTCCCATAGGAGTCTTCGTGTATTCCTGCTGCTCCCTGCTTCAAACTTAAACCATAAAAAATGGAATGAAGCTTCTTTTCTTATGCCATGGTGCAAAATTTGTTGCATGGATGTCTACCCGAAAAAAAGGGTTACTCCTTGCTTCAAACTAACTTAGGCTATAAAACAAAATAAAAAGATACTTCTTTTCATGTACCATAAGTGCAAGATTTTATTTGCTTGGTTATCTATGTGCCCTCTCAATTAATCTGCATCTTATACATACTGGGTGGCGGTCTGTTCTGAACATCTTTATTTATAAGGTAAGATTCTTGGCATTCAGTGAAGCTTATAAATAATAGGCTTTATTGCGTCCCTTAGCTTACTCTATAATCTGCAAGATTTCACTAGGCTTATAAACGGAATAATCGGGGTTTTCTGCTTGAGCAATTTCTGCTGCGTCATAGCCCCACCCAACCCAAACTACTTTTATGCCTGCCTTTTTGCATGCCACTATATCTCGACATTCATCTCCTACATAAATTACTTCAGCTGGTTGAAGTTTATGAGATTTTAAAAACTTGTTGATTATTTTATCCTTTCCGAAAATTCGGCTGGAGCATAAAACATCATTTATGTGATTCATTTTGTTATTAGCCAGAAATTGACGAATATTTTTTTCAGCATTTGAGGAAATGATGGCAATCTGATAACCTGCCTCCTCCAGTTCTGTCAGCAATTCTTTTATTCCAGCAAATAAATGGATGTCTGTTATAGATTCTCTGTACAATTTTAAGAAATCAGACATAAAGAGGGGCAACTTATACATAGGAAAATCAGCATATTTACTACGTTCTTTCATCGAAAGATTTCTTAACATCTCATAGTCTGCGATTTTTAGTTTTTTATATTTATACTTCTCAGCTAGTTGATTCCAAGTAAGAAAAAAAGCCATCTTTGAATCAGCAAGTGTACCATCAAAATCAAAAATTATATATTTTATCACATTCATTTCTCCTTTTTCATCTTCTAAAAATACTATAGGATTCACCTCATTTTGTAAATAAATCATTTAAACCACTTTTAATTATCTTCTATTTCGATTATCATCTAATTAGATATTTATATAATTAGATGATAATCGAAACGAATGTGAGGTTTAATATGTTTTCTACTTTCAAAAGTGAAAAATCGTATCAAAAATTATTTATTGCTGGCATCATTAATGGGATTGGTGATCGTTTTAGTCAAGTGGCACTAATGACCATCATTTTACAATTGACAGGATCTGGCTTGTCTGTCGGCATTACGCTTGCAGTTCGAATGCTCCCATATTTATTTTTCGGCCCACTTAGCAGTTCAATAGCTCTTAAATTGTCGAGAAAAAAACTATTAATCTATACCGATCTTTTACGTGCATGCATCGCACTTTCCTTTTTAGGAATAAATAATACAGATGATATGTGGATTATTTATGTTGGATCTTTTTTATTAGCGAGTGGAGAAGCATTATATGCTCCAACAAGAAGCTCAAGCATCCCTTCCATTGTCGAGCAAGCTAACATTAAATTAATCAATGCTTGGGAACAGGTTCTATTAGGATTCGTTCTCATCATCGGGGCATTCACGGGAGGCTTCGTTTCCTTTTTATTTGGAGCGAAAGCAGCTTTCTTTGTTAATATCTTTTCTTTTATTCTTGCAGCAGCAGTAATCCACACGATTCCAACATTAGAAGCAGCATTGGACGACAATAGGGACAACCAGACAGAAAAGACAAAAAATACTGGTCTTTTCGCAATGATTTTTTCCTCTTCTTTACTCCTTCTGCTTGTATCATTTGACTTAATCGTACCTGTAGCGAACGGTATGGAAAATGTATTAATTAGTGTATATGCAGTAGAAACATTTCACGCTGCTGATTTAGGTGTCGGAATATTATATAGTGTACTTGGAGTTGGATTTGTTCTAAGTCCCCTCATTACAAAAAAAATTAATGGGAACTATCTTCTTATTGGAATTATTTGCTTGATGGCAGAAGGAATCCTACTATTAATAGTGAGTCAATCAAAATCCTTTCTACTCGTTGTGTTATTGTTTGGCATATTAACAATATTTGGAGGTATTTCCAATACATTGCTCGATACAGTTATAATGAAATCCATTCCATTAACTTATCAAGGACGTTTTTTTGGAATTTCCACCACAATCGCTAATACGGTTTTTGGGGTTTCCATGTTTTTTACAGGTCTGTTATTAGAATACTTCCATCCTAGAACAATGGGGTTAATTAATGGGGCTTTATATTTCTTTATTGGTTTCTTATACTTCATTTGGTTCAAGAGAATTTATAGAAAGGGTGATTGATTAATCTTTTTGGATGTTTTTTTGCAAACATTATTCCTTATAAATAGGGGCAAGATTCTCGTTTCAGGA
>JBDNRM010000044.1:0-23315 GCA_047718615.1 Bacillus sp. (in: firmicutes)
ATCTAAATGATCTTTTGAAAAATCTAAATAGAATGAACTTAACTCAAGGGTACAGAAATTATTAATATTATGATAAATCGTTGAAAATTCGAATTTATCATAGGCTTCCGTTACGTTTTTAACCAGATTGTTCAGTTTAACGAGCATAAATTGATCTACTTCTCGAAGATCCTCATATGCAACACTATTTGTTTTCGGATCAAAATCTGCTAAATTTCCTAATAGGAAGCGGAATGTATTTCTGATCTTACGGTATCCCTCTGTTACTTGTTTCAATATAGCATCAGACACACGAACATCTGCCTGGAAATCAACTGAAGCAACCCATAAACGAAGAATATCAGCTCCCAGTTGGTTCATTACTTTAGATGGCACCATAACATTTCCTAGAGACTTACTCATTTTTCTGCCTTCTCCATCTAAAACGAAGCCATGGCTTAACACCCCTTTATAAGGAGCTTTTCCAGTAACAGCAACTGCTGTTGATAACGAAGAGTTAAACCAGCCGCGATATTGGTCAGATCCTTCTAAATAAAGATCTGCAGGTCTTTGTAATTCTTCTCTCTCTTCCAATACAGATTGATGAGAAGAACCAGAATCAAACCAAACATCCATAATATCTGTTTCTTTTGTAAATATTCCGTTTGGACTTCCAGAATGCGTAAATCCTTCTGGCAATAATTCTTTTGCTGTTTTTTCGAACCAAATATTGGAACCATGTTCTCTAAATAGGCTAGAGATGTGATCAATTGTTTCATCCGTAATAACACTTTCGCCATTTTCCGCATAAAATACCGGAATTGGCACTCCCCATGCACGCTGTCTGGAAATACACCAGTCACCACGGTCGCGAACCATGTTAAAGAGTCTTGTTTCTCCCCATGCTGGAACCCACTTTGTTTCTTTTACTGCATCTAAAAGTTCATTTCGGAAGTCTTTTATAGAAGCAAACCATTGTGCAGTAGCACGGAAAATAACTGGTTTTTTCGTTCTCCAATCATGCGGATAAGAATGTGTAATAAATGCTAATTTTAGCAGAGCACCAACTTCTTCTAACTTTTCAGTAATTGGTTTATTTGCTTTATCATAAAATAACCCTTCAAATCCAGGAGCTTCTGAAGTCATTACTCCTTTATCATCAACTGGACACAGCACTTCTAAGCCATACTTCTGACCTACAAGAAAGTCATCCTCACCATGTCCTGGTGCTGTATGGACACAACCAGTACCAGCATCTGTTGTAACATGTTCTCCAAGCATAACAAGTGATTCACGATCATATAAAGGATGTGCTGCCTTTATGTTCTCAAGCTCAGAACCTTTTACCTCTTGTACGATCTTAGCCTCTTGCCATTCTATTTCTGTTTTTACTGCTTCTAATAAGTCTTTTGCCACTAGATACTTATTTCCTTTTTCCTCCACTACAACATAAGTTAATTCTGGATGAACGGAAATTCCTAAATTCGCTGGAATGGTCCATGGTGTTGTCGTCCAAATAACAATTTGAACATCTTCGCCAATAACCCCATTTCCTTCTTTCACTTTAAAGCCAACATAAATGGATGCAGACTGTTTGTCTTTATATTCAATTTCTGCCTCTGCTAATGCTGATTCACTAGTTGGAGACCAATATACTGGTTTTTTCCCTTTATAGATATATCCTTTTTTCGCCATTTCACCAAATACTTTAATTTGTTGTGCTTCATATGCCGGTTTTAATGTAATATAAGGATTTTCCCAATCAGCGCGAACTCCTAAACGTTTGAATTGTTCTCTTTGGCTATCGATTTGCCCAAGTGCATATTCTTCACAAAGTTTACGGAATTCAGCAACCGTCATTTCTTTACGTTTTACCCCTTTATTTGTAAGAGCCTGTTCAATTGGCAGACCATGTGTATCCCAGCCTGGAACATATGGAGCGTTGAAGCCAGTCATTGATTTATATCGAACAATAAAATCTTTCAAAATTTTATTTAATGCATGTCCAATATGAATATCACCGTTTGCATATGGTGGTCCATCATGCAAAATATATTTTGGACGATCCTTTGTACGTTCTTGCACCTTTTCATAAATACTCATTTCATTCCATTTTGTTTGAATTTCCGGTTCGCGATTAGGAAGATTTCCTCTCATCGGAAAAGCTGTTTTGGGCATAAGCAATGTGTCTTTGTATTCCATTTATACGTTCCTCCATTTTAAATTCTCTTTGTATTCATGTTCGCTGTTCTGCTTTTATTATGTATAAGATGAGTAATCAATCTTACTATTATTATAGGCAACATAAGCTGTTAATTAATCAGTACATAACAAAAAACCCCTCATCCCATAAAAGGGACGAGAAGGTTAGATTTATCCCGCGGTACCACCCTTATAGACAGAAGGCAAGCTTCCATCCACTTTGAGCATTTTGTAACGGTAATGAACCGCCTTTTCCTACTTGCATTTTCAAAAAAGGTACTCAAGGGTGATTTTCCAATTTTCTGCTTATATCAGGCTCCCACCATCCCTGATTCGCTTCTATAAGCTACTGTTAATTGTACTGTCCCTGTCCACGCAAACATGAATATACTTTTGTTAAAAAATTATAGGCTATAATAGCACTGTTCGTCAAGATATGATTATTATTTTGAGGAATTCAGTTCTGTCGCATCTAATTCGTATTCCAATAGATGATCCCAATCATCATTGTTTAACATATCCAATTGAGCTTCAATGAGCATTTTAAATCGAGTTCGGAAAACTTTAGATTGTTTTTTCAATTCTTCAATCTCCAATGCGATTTTTCTTGCCTTTGATAATGATTCATTGATAATGCGATCTGCATTTTTTTCAGCTTCTTTAATGATTAGCTTTGCCTCTTTTTGTGCATTGCGCTTTACTTCTTCTGCTGCCTCTTGTGCTACGACAATTGATTTATTTAATGTTTCTTCTATATTATTATAATGTCCAATTCGATCTGTTAGTTCATTTAATCTTTCTTCCATTGCTTTTTTCTCACGAATTATGTTTTCATAATCTTTTATTACTTGATCTAAAAACTCATTTACTTCGTCTTCATCATATCCACGAAACCCTTTACTGAATTCTTTATTGTGAATGTCTAACGGTGTTAATGGCATGATGCCACCTCCCAAGCTTCAATTTCTTTTCATTATTTGTTTTATTATGTATCATTCTACATCAATTCGACAGTTTTAATGTAATTCCTTCAAATTTTTTAAGAAATACGGCAAAAAAAGAGAAGGAGGGACAAATTAATTACCTTTGAAAATATTGTAACATAGTTAGGTTGGAAAGAAACTATTCTTTTTGGAAAGAAAAGCAAATGTTTTTTCTTGTTTCTAAGCTACCCTGAAAAAAAGGTTCCGCAGCCGGAATACACTTCGCTTTCCTGTGGGCGAGCGCCGAGCCGCTTCGTCGCTACGCTCCTACAGGGTCTCGTCTTTCTCGCTTTCCCACGGGAGTCTTTGTGTATTCCACCTGCTCCCTGCTTTAAACTTAGGACATAAAACAAATAGAAAGCTGCTTCTTTTCATTAGCCATGTTGGATGGGTGTCTACCTGAAAATAGGATTTGGCTCTCTCAATGAGTCCGCATCCTGCATACACTTCGCTTTCCTGCGGGTGAGTGACGAGCCTCCTCGCTGCGCTGCGGGGTCTCGTCTTTCTCACAATCCCGCGGGAGTCTTCGTGTATGCAGGCTGCTCTCTGTTTTAAGAAACAAAAAACTTAGGGAAACTGCTTTTTTTATGGGTCATGGCGTGACTTTTATTCGTAAAAGGTTAGGGTTTCTTTTTGATGTTTCTGCTTGATTTAAATGAATTTACTTTATTTTCCCCACGACGACTCTCCATTTGTCTTTTTTTGTTTTTCCTTCTATTTCTTTCACAATCGATCTTCCTTGTCCTCTTACCGAAAGTACATCTCCTTCTTCGCAGACGAAAGCTACTTGCTCGATTACTGCAAAATTCACTTTTGTTAAGCCTTGTGTAATATAGCTTTGTGCCTTTTGTCTGGAAATATTGTATATTCCGGCAAGGACTGTATCTAGTCTTAAAGAGGATATTGTAGTGCTTGATTCTATCCAGTTTTCTTCTGGATGTAGAACATTTTCCCACTTTTCCTCTAGTAACTGTACTTTCGCTTTTCCTATGGAGTCTAGCTGCAGGCGTATATAATCTTTCATCTCTTCGCATACAATCAATTGAATTCTGTTATCTTTTATGATAATGTCACCGAATTTACCTCTTGCTAGCCCCAATGACATTAAACTTCCAAGTACTTGAGGGTGTTCGATTGTGATAAATTTTTTCGGGTAATCAATTTCCAGTAAAGCTAGCTGAAAATCATTTTCCTGTATCTGATAGTAATCTGGATAAAGCAGTGCTCTTTTACGTTCTGCTTCATCGGTTCCACCTGAAAGGACATATTGAACCGGTTGATTTTGGCCGATGATCATGCTGACTATTTTTTGTTCTCGAGGATCTAAAAAATCTGTCAGCTTTGGTGCATAAGAATTTTCCACCTCATTTCGCCATGCATGCGCTTGATCAATAAAGTCTTTTTCTTCTGGACGAAAATGCTGATAGATTGACATTTTTTTCTCCTTTTCCTGTTTATAAAAACTTTTATAACAAGGCTCCCCTGAAAAGAGGTGCTTTCGCTGTGGGTATTCTAGTACTATTTATATAGGAGTTTCACTGTTTCCGTATTAAAGCAATAGTATCTTTTAACATAAAAAAGAAAAAGGCATGCTCACCGCCTTTTTCTTAAGTTTATTTAGATGAACCAATTAGCTAATTGACTAACGCCTCCGCTTGCTAATTTCAAGACAAAAAAAGCAACAATTGGAGAAATATCGATCATGCCAATTGGCGGAATAAACCTTCTAAATTGTTCTAGATACGGCTCACAAATACGTGCTAAAAAACCGCCGACAGCTGTTTCCCTTGCATTTGGAATCCATGACATTAGAATATAAATAATCAACGCATAAGAATAATATTGTATTAGCTTATGAATAACATAAAATACTATTTCCATTAAACTCTACCACCTCGTATTTTCAAATTCAGTTTCTTGAAGTATCTGTGAGATATTCCCTGAAACTTCTACATTATCCGGGGTACATAAAAAGATATCGGTTCCAATTTTTTGGATATCTCCACCGATGGCATATACGGTGCCACTAAGAAAATCGACAATTCTTTTTCCTTGATCTTTTTCAATACGCTGCAAATTGACGACAACTGCCCGTCTGTTTTTCAGTTGATCAGCAATATCCTGTGCTTCCGCATAAACCCGAGGCTCCACTAAAAACACTTTTGATGCTTTTTGTACACTTTGCAAGCTAACAACATTTTGTTTTTGCTGTGTGGATGGATGCTGATTGGAAACATGCTGCTGATGCTGTGACTGCTGTTGCTTATAATTTTTTGCAGGTTCAGCTTCTTCTTCGTATCTTTCTTGTTCTTCATCATACTCATCTTCTAAAAAAAAGAATGTTTTTATTTTTGATTTTAAACTCATTTTTTTAGCCTCCTATTTCTCGTTTCCTACTAAAGCAGTTCCAATTCTTACCATGGTTGCTCCTTCTTCGATAGCAATCGAGTAATCATTTGACATTCCCATAGAAAGCTCGCTACATGGTGCATAGTTTAACTGTAAATTTTGAATAGCTGTTTGCAGTTGTTTTAATGTTTGAAAGCAATAGCGCAGGCTTACTTCATCGTCAGTAAAAGGGGCCATTGTCATTAAACCAACGATTTCAATATTTGTATATTCCGCTAAATTTTCGATAAAACGAATGGTATCTTTAGGTGCCAATCCATGTTTTGTTTCTTCTTGCGAAACATTTACTTGCACAAAACATTTTATCGTTTTATCGGCGCGTTTATGTATCTCTTTTGCCAAGCTCAAACGATCAAGTGAATGAATATAGTCTACATGGTTAATAATACTTTTTACTTTCCTTGTTTGCAATGAGCCAATGAAATGCCACACAGGCTTGTCCTTTAAAACTTCCTGTTTGGATAAAAGTCCTTCTTCCCGATTTTCTCCTAAATGTACCACTCCAGCTTCTAATGCTTCTTGAGCTCTTTCTATTGTAACATATTTTGTCACAGCAATTACGGTAATATCATCCGTTGAACGATTTGCTTTCATACATGCTTCTTCTATATTTTTATTAATTTCAGCTAAATTACCTTTTACAAACATTTAAACGATAACATCCTCTCTCCAGCCAATAAAACTCATCATTCTTCCAGTCTTTCCATTATCCCGCCGGTGGGAATAAAAATAGTCTTGATGCTTACTGGTGCAATAATTCGTTATTTGAATATGCTTTTCATTCACTCCAGCTTTTTCTACTATTTGCTTATTAAGCTGCTGCAAATTTAATGCATATTGATTTGGCGATACATATTGATACGGTTTAGCGTCATTATGCTCCAATATTTTCTCCACCTCGGTTATAACCCGATAATCAACAACATAGTTTGCTTGAGAAATGGAAGGGCCGATCACAACCAATATTTCGTTTGCTTTTATGTGATGAGCAGAAAAAATGGCAATCATTTCTTTTGCAATACATTGCACCGTCCCTTTCCAGCCAGCATGAGCAATTCCAATCGCACCAGTTGCAGGGTGAAAAAAATATAACGGCACACAATCAGCATAACATAATGTTAATAAAACACCTTTGTCCACCGTGAATAGTCCGTCTGTATCAGAAATGGCAGATTCATAATCAGTCGCACCTGTTCCTGCAAGTTCCTTTGTCACTATTTTAACATTCGTTTTATGTGTTTGCTCTGCACCAACCCATTTTTCTATAGGAAAGTTCAACTTATCTGCTACTATTTTCCGGTTGGCGCAGACCGTTTCTTTTGCATCATTTACATGAAAGGCAAGGTTTAAGCTTGCCAAGTCATTGCTGCTTTTCCCTCCATTTTTAGTAGTGAATCCGGCTTTTAAATGGGGGTATGCATGACACCAATCACTAATTGTGAAGAACTCTTCTTCTTTTAAAATAAATGGCTCCATTTTTATGTCCTCATTGTTTTTTTCTAGTGTACCATAGACCAAGTATTTTGGTCACAAAAAATCATTTTTTAGTTTGTTTCTTCCACCTCTGTTAGTGCCAAATGATTATTATAGCGTACTAATATAACGTCTTCCCCAATTTTCAAAATATTACTCCATGGAATTACTATATCTGCTTCTCTTGCAAAAAAACCAAGTACCTTTCCAGGACCACCAATAATAATTGACTCAATCTTTCCTGTTTGTAAATTAATATCTATATCTCCTATATTACCCAGCTTTTTTCCATTAGCAACATTTACAACATCTTTTATTTGAAAATCAGATATTTTCATCATTGTTCACTCCTACCATCTATTTAACAGATTATTTATCTATTTGGAATCAAATGTACGGCCTTAAATAAATTATATGTTGGCAGGAGGAAAAAATAGTACAAATTCTATTGTTCTGCTTTATTTCCCTAATCCTGTACGCCAGAGCTAGACATACAAAAAGACCGCTCTTTTTAGCGGTCTTTTAAGGATATACAAATAAAATTAGCTTTGTATATTTTTATTCATTTGTTTGATAGCAGCTTTTTCTAATCGTGATACTTGAGCTTGTGATATTCCAATTTCATCTGCAACTTCCATTTGTGTTTTTCCTTGAAAAAACCGTTTTCGCAAGATAAGCTTCTCACGATCATTCAGTCTTCTCATGCCCTCTTTTAATGCAAGCTCTTCTACCCATTGGATATCCTTGTTTTTTTCATCACTTAACTGATCCATTACATAGATTGGATCTCCACCATCATTATAGATTGGTTCAAAAAGGGAAACAGGATCTTGGATAGCATCTAATGCAAAAACTATATCCTCATGGGGGATATCCAACTCCTTCGCTATTTCCTCAGCTGTCGGTTCTTTGGATGTTTTACTCATTAAACGCTCTCTTACCTGCAATGCTTTATAAGCAATATCTCTTAAGGACCTTGATACCCTAATTGGATTATTATCGCGTAAGTAACGACGTATTTCTCCAATGATCATCGGGACAGCATAAGTGGAAAACTTTACGTTTTGACTTAAATCAAAATTATCAATAGATTTCATTAGACCAATACAACCAACTTGAAATAAGTCGTCAACAAATTCGCCTCTATTATTAAATCGTTGTATAACGCTTAAAACAAGGCGCAGATTTCCGTTCACCAGACTTTCTCTTGCGGTTATATCTCCCTGATGCATTTGCTTGAAGAGCTTTCTCATTTCTTCGTTTTTTAAAACTGGAAGCTTTGATGTATCAACACCGCAAATTTCTACTTTATTTCGAGTCAATCTATTTCCCTCCTCATAGGAGCTGCTGTTCAAAAAACAGTATTTCCTTGAGAAGGAAAAATATGCATGAACGAATTTTGCAATATTTTCACATGATAAAAAAAACCTTGTTTATACTTATAAAACAAGGTTTTTTTCACAAAAATATTTTTTTAAAGAATAATAAAGGTAATTATATTTTTTAACTCCTTACACCATTTTGTTAAATTCTTTTTTCAGTCTTTTAATGATTCTTTTTTCTAATCGAGAAATATAGGATTGAGAAATTCCTAACATGTCAGCCACATCTTTTTGTGTTTTCTCTTCACCAGTTCCTAATCCAAACCGCAGTTCCATGATTTGCTTTTCTCTATTGGAAAGCTGATGCAATGCTTTGATTAATAGCTTTTTATCCACATTCGCATCTAAATCTTTTGTAATTATATCATTCTCTGTCCCCATTACATCTGATAATAATAATTCATTTCCATCCCAATCAATATTTAAAGGTTCATCAAACGAAACCTCTGAACGAATCTTATTATTTCTTCTTAAATACATGAGTATTTCATTTTCAATACATCTTGAAGCATATGTAGCAAGCTTAATTTTCTTTTCAGGATTAAATGTATTCACTGCTTTGATCAAACCAATCGTACCAATGCTAATTAAATCTTCAATGTTGATGCCAGTGTTTTCAAATTTTCTAGCTATATAAACGACCAAACGAAGATTTCTTTCAATTAGCATAGAGCGTGCTGCTGGATCTCCTTTTGGAAGCTTTATTAATAAGGCTTCTTCTTCTTCTTTGCTTAATGGAGGCGGCAATGCTTCACTTCCGCCAATATAAAATACTTCATCCGATTTAATTCCTAATTTTATTAATAATTTATACCAATAATAAGTGAGTCGTAGCTTTAATTTTTTCATAATTGTCCTCCTTCTAAATGATGAATTTTATGAGTATAGTATACTAACTAACTTTCTCACTGTTTATGATTTTCCGACCTGTCAGCATTTTTGGATGTACTATGCAATCGAAAGAATCATCGGAAGATAATTTCTGTTTTGTAAACGAAATAAGTCCTTTTTCCACATTGATTATTTCTTGATCTGTTGTAATAAAAAGGTCCTTTGGTTTGACTGCAATAATTAGTTGATGTTCCTTTCCCACTACTTTATAAGGAATAATGCGCATTTTAGCTTCCCACTCTTCCGCAACCTTTTTTTCACCATTTATGATTGACTCTGCATCCTCCGCGAAAGCAAGTAAATCATCTGGAATATTCATATTTAACTGGCTTAAAGATACGAACATAACAGGTATTCTCGTAATTGGATCATATACCTGATTCCCGCTGTCAACTAACCCCCTTACAGAAAACTGTTGGTTTGCAAGTTGAAATGATACTTGAACCATTTGGTCATACTTTATTTTTGTCATTTCAATTCCCTCAACATTTCTTTTGGAGAAATGCCATGCAAGGGGGAATCCAATTAACACAAACAACCAGCTAATAGGATCTCCAAACCCTTTTACACTTGCGAGTAAAACAGAAGAAGATAATTGAAAATCAAATTGGACAAAGTAATGTGTGCCTATTAATGTGCCTCCAATTAAAAAAGTCGCAAAATAAAAGGTCATAAGGCCACTTATAAAATACCGGAATTTTTTATAACCAAAAGCCGTTAAAATCATTACAATCGAAAATAATAATTTAGACAATGGGTGACTTGTGTACACATGAAGGGGAGTAACAGCAAATAAAATAATGAGACTCCCTATAAAACCACCTAACGTGATTCTCCAAATACTTGCATTTCTTTTTAAGACGATTGCAGTTAAGTAGAGTAGCAGACTGTCAAATAAAAAATTTAATAGCCATATTACATCTAAATAAATGGCCAAATCCAAAGCCTCCTCTCTAAAAAGCACAATGCTGTATTATTCATTCAACATTCTAGATGAGATAAACGCTTTAAGAGTGATTTCCTGTTAGAGAATTTTCTAGAGTACTAAAATTGTTCATCCTTTCTTACTCTATTAATCTGTTACGACAAAGTATAACCTACATTGTCTAGGAAAGTGTGTCACTTTCTGTAATCAAAAAAACAGAAATTTCCTCTATTCTGAACAGATTTTGTCATTATTTATCATCTGCCAATAATTTAATATTCTAAAGTTTAATTGTCAGTTTTTTATGAAGAAAAGCGCGGGGCGCCTGGTTTCGCCCAAAAGAAAAATGTTCTCCTGACTCAAAAAGTTTTTTTACTTTTAAAGGCAAAAAGTTAGCTTTCACAAAGACTAGTCGCTAAATGCAGATCAACGCTGCGTTATCCACCAACCTATTCCGTTTATTATTCTTTTAGACGACAAAAAAAGCCTAAGAGTTTAGACTCTCAGACTTTTTATTTACTTTATTATTATGTTATCTTCTACGATTTCTATTACGTAGGAATGTAGGAATATCTAGCGTTTCTTCCCCTTGTGGTACAGAATCTCTTCTAGTATTTTCCTTCGTATTGGAGTGTGGCTGTTGTTCTTCTCTTTTTGGTTCGCGTTGATTACTTGTTGGCGCATTATTTGGTTTCGAACTGCCAAATGAAGGTCTAGCAGAAGGTTGTGTAGGAATAACTTCCGTATTAAAACCAGTTGCAATAACTGTCACAACGATTTCATCCTTTAATTCTTCATTAATAACAGAACCAAATATCATATTTACCTCTTGATCAGATGCAGAAGCAACAATATCTGCAGCTTCCTGCACTTCATAAAGGCTTAAGTTTGTGCCGCCCGTAATATTCATTAATACACCTTGTGCTCCATCAATAGATTTTTCCAACAATGGAGAGGAAATAGCTTTTTTCGCTGCTTCAGATGCACGATTTTCACCAGCTGCAACACCGATTCCCATTAATGCTGATCCCTTATTCGCCATAATCGTTTTCACATCGGCAAAATCCAAATTGATTAATCCTGGTGTAGCGATTAAATCTGAGATACCTTGTACACCTTGTCGCAGTACATTATCCGCTTCTCTAAAAGCTTCAAGCATTGGAGTGCTTTTATCTACAATTTCCAGCAAGCGATCATTTGGAATAACAATTAATGTATCTACCGCTTCCTTCATTGCTGAAATCCCGCCAGCAGCTTGTGTAGAACGTTTTCTGCCTTCAAATGTAAATGGTCTTGTAACTACCCCAACTGTTAATGCACCTAAATCACGTGCTATTTGTGCAATAACTGGCGCGGCACCAGTTCCTGTTCCACCGCCCATTCCAGCAGTAACAAATACCATATCAGAGCCCTTAAGCGCTTCTTCAATTTGTTCTTTGCTTTCTTCCGCGGCTTTTTTTCCAACTTCTGGGTTAGCACCTGCACCTAATCCCCTTGTTAACTTTCCGCCAATTTGCATTCTTATTTCCGCTTTCGATAGATTCAATGCTTGTGCATCTGTATTCACAGCAATGAATTCTACACCTTGAACACCATGTTCAATCATTCTATTAACAGCATTGTTTCCGCCGCCGCCAACACCAATTACTTTTATCGTAGCTAACGAATCTATATTAGTATCAAATTCCAACATGACAAATCCTCCTAATTCGTCGATATTCAGCAGTATCGAACTGTCCGCGTCTCAAATCTTTGGTGATATGGAGTAAATATTCCACTCAATAAATCCCACTAGTAATCTTTTACATTTAATCGAAAAAATAGCCCATAAACTTTTTAAATTTAGATGGTTCTTTTTCAGTTGCCTGTTTTTCATAGACAGGCTTTTGTGCAGATTGTTTATGATTTCTTTTTTCTTTGCTTTCTGCTGCAGCTACTGGAACTGCTTGGTGAATATTTCCACCTTGAAGTTTGTTATTTTTATAGGAGAATTTAATTAAACCAACTGCAGTAGTATATTGTGGCTCTCTTACTCCAATATAATCAGGAATCGCAATTCTCACTCGATTCTGATACATATCTTGTGCTAACTCCAAAATTCCTTTCGTATTAGCGACACCGCCTGTTAACACAAAGCCACCAGGCAGGTCATATACTCTTAATCTTTTTAGTTCATCTACAATTAATTCAAACAATTCTTCTATTCTTGCTTCTATGATATCAGAAATCTCTAATTGATTAAATTGTTGATGTTGATCACTGCCAATTATCGGTACGCTGAATACTTCCTCTTCCGAAGCATGATCATAAAATGCATATCCATATTTTATTTTGATTTTCTCCGCATCTTCCGTAGTTGTACGAAGACCAATGGAAATATCTTTTGTGATATGGTCTCCTCCTATCGGAAGTACACTAGTTGTTTTCAAAAAACCATTCTCAAAAACTGCAATAGTAGTTGAGCCGCCGCCAATATCTATAAGAGCAACACCAAGGTTCTTTTCATCTTTTGATAATGCAAAAGAACCCGCTGCCAGTGGCTGTAAACAGATATCTACAATTTCAAGTCCAGCTTTTTCCACGCATCTTAGTGTGTTATGTAAAATAGTTTTACTGCCTGTTACGATAATTCCTTCCATTTCTAAGCGGACACCAATCATTCCTCTTGGATCAGTAATTTCATCCAAACCGTCCACAATAAACTGTGTTGGAATGATATCAATTATTTCTCTTTCTGGGGGAATAGAAACAACTTGTGCTGCTTCCTTCACTCTGATAACATCCTCAATGGTAATTTCACGATTTTCACTTGACACTGCAACAACCCCATGGGATGGCTGCAGATTTACATGATTTCCCGAAACGCCAACAATCACTTGATTGATTTCTACACCGACCATTCTTTCCGCTTGTTCGATTGCTTTTCGAATGGAATGAACTGTTTCATCTATATCGACAATTGAACCTTTTTTTAAACCTTCAGAAGGAACGATGCCTACTCCAATAATGTTTAAAGATTCGTTCATCATTTCACCGATGATTACCTTTACGCTGGATGTACCGATGTCTAGACTCACATAAAACTCATTGCTGTTCATTCTCGGGCACCTCCTTTTGCATTTTAAATATAAGTGAACAACAAATTATATTATTTAACGAATTCCTTTATTGTTTGGGAGATTTTAATTTGACAATAAATCTTTATGGAAACTTGTCCATTCCTAAACAATTATAATTATTTTTACTGTAACTATTCGCCAAAACTAATGTATTCCCTTTTTTATCGTTTATTTTTTTTTACTTTTTGACGTTTACTTTCCCATTTTGTTAAAACAAGCCTTCTAATAACTGCTATATTTTGGAATAAACGGACACCAAAGGCAAAAATAGCTGCTAAATATAAGTCTACACCAAGATGCACACCGAGAAAAGCTAAACTTGCAGCTAATAAAATATTAAAAAAGAATCCAGTAACAAATACTTTTTGATCATAAATATTTTGCAGATGGGCACGAATTCCTCCAAACAATGTATCTAGTGCTGCAAGAACAGCAATGGATAAATAATTCTCATATTGTTCTGGAATGGTTATATCCGATAACAACCCCAGAACAATTCCTACTATCAACCCAAAAACAGGCAGCCACACTAAGAACCGCCTCCTTCAGTGTCCTCTTTAACTGGCTTAATGAAACGTATTGCAATTGTATTTTGATAAGCTGGCACCTTTATTTTTTTGGCAGGTTTTTTTATTGTTAATAGGAGATTATAAACAAAAAATTCATCAGCAGATTTTGAAACTTTCATCCGATTGTATAATTTTTCTGCATTTTCCATATTTTCAGTGATAATTTTTAGTTTTATCGGATGATTATCCAATGGATATCCATCAATTTTTGTTACATTATTAATATCTCTAATCGATGTGGTATTAATTAAACGCTGCTCATTTATCGCTATTTCTTTCGCACCATACATATTCAGTTCATTTATCAATCTTCTTAATAAATCAGCAGTTATTTTTCCTGGTTCTTCGCCCAATAAAATTTCTTCGTTTACAGGTTCAATCAAAATAACCAATCCTGGACCGCTAGATTCTATTAGACCAATCTCTTCTTTTAATTCTGCAATGGTTCCTTGTAAAACCTGCTCTTTACTGCGTAATTGGTCATTTTTATATTTTTCCAATTTATCATTTGTTGAACGGATTTCTTCTAACAGCTTTAGTTCCATTTCTTTTTCCTTCAACATATCTTCTCTTAATTGCCAGCTATCTCTTGTATCACGTAATTCAGGCTCTTTCACTGTTCGGAATTGAACAGCAATCATGAAACCGATAATTAACGTGATAATCGTCATAGTGAAAAGTTTTTTATCCACAAATCATCATACTTTCTATTTCTGTTTCCTTTAGTATGTATTTTATAATTATTCCATAAGTGATCCATAGCCCAATTAGCACTTACTAGAAAATAAAATCACACTCAACTTCTTTTCACTTCAGTTTCCAATAAGAGGCTCTATTTGAATTGTTTCCTTTTTTTCCAGCGTAAATCGAACATTTTCATTAACTAAAATATCCTTTACTCCGCCAGAAATATTTAGTGCACCTTCTAAAACATCACCATCACCAATTGCTGTGATAACAAAGGGAGCCGGATGCTGATACCCATCGATTTCAATAACAGGTCCATTACAAAGGATATATGACTGATGGGATAATCGCTGACCATTTATGCTAATAGCGGTTGCACCTGAGACATAGAGTTCATTTACCACTTGAAATATATGGTGTTCATGGACAAGATAGTGATTAACATTATTGTCTTTTGGATTGTAATCACCATCTTCAAGTGTAATGACAACTCCCTCTCCTTTTACCGGTACTTTTCCTAAATACATACGATATTTTTCTGCATCTTCTGCTAAGTCCGAAAAGGTTTGAGCTTCTGTTGAAAGTTCTTTTTCAAAATGAAGCAGCTTATATTGTGCATTTTTTAATTCTTTTTGTAATTGATTATTTGTTTCTTCTTGTTTAATCAATTCATTTCGCAAAGCTAAATCTTTTTCAAACTGACTATCTGTAATTTTCGGTTTTTCTTTTTCTTCTTCTGTCAATTGATAAGCAAAGGAGACAATAAAGCCTAAAATAAGAAAAACAAAGGAAAAGATAACATGACTTCCCTTCACTTTCTTTTTCAATTTTCCTTTTCCCCTTCCTTTTTATACTCTTTAAAATAAGAACCTACTTCTAAATCAATAATGCCCTTCTTTTTAGGATTTAATTGGCTAATGATAGATGGATAATGTTCCATTTTATCTGCAAATGTATTTAACGAAGCTACCACTTCAAACCCATCATTCATAAACGCATTTATATGGTACGCATCTGTTTTTTTGGGAGTATATTGAATTTCAGATATGCTATTATACACTTCTTTTGGAAGTTTCCCCAACTCACTTACCATCTTTTCCAATATATGATCTTCCTTAAAGCCAATAATAATAGGTGCATCGGATGGTGTGATTTCCGTCTCTCTATCTGTTAGCATTTTCCCCGACTCAATGATTGGCACATATTTATTCCCTTTTAATAAATAGGCAAGCCTTTTGTATTCCTTCACAGAAATAATCACTTTGTTAGGAAACACTGTTGTTACTTTGGTAGATTTTATATCAGAAAAACCATTGATTTTTTCTGCCACTTTCTTTTTGTTAATTTTCCACATATTCGTATTTTCGGTTATTCCACTTAGCTTTTCTATTTCTTCTTGTTTTGTTAGTCTATTTCCAGTTACTTCAATGTCTTTTACATGACTCAGAGGTGATTGGAAATAAATAATACAACTAATTAGCAGAAAAAAAAGCATAAGTAAAAAAATGAGTCGGCGATTCGCTTTTTTTCGTCGCTGCTGTTTTAACTTTGGAATACGATCTTCTATGGAAACAATCTTTCCTTTTTCCAAAAAATAATCACCTCATCAAATAACAAGCTATATAGTTGATGTCCATAATCCATTGGGACACTGTATGAAGGCATCTTTTATTTCATTCTAAGTGGGATTTTCACTATAAATAATGCAAAATCTCCCTTTGAATTGTTTCTCCAAGTCTTTCGTCTACCATTTGTTTAGTAGAAAGCTTCTGTCACTATAATCTTCTGTTTTTATTTGAAAAATCCTTCACTTTTTTCCATAAACAGGCTTTAATTGTATATACAATATGCTCTTTTCAATTTTTTCATTATATCACAAGAAAAGCGCAAGCGCCTTGTTCAGCCTCGAAGAAAAATGTTCTCTTGAATCAAAAAGTGTTTTTTACTTTTAGAGTCAGGAGGTTATCTTTCACAGGGGCTAGGCGCTGAAGCTAGACAATAGAAAAGCGCAAGCGCCTTGTTCAGCCCCGAAGAAAAATGTTCTCCTGACTCAAAAAGTGCTTTTTACTTCATGTTATAATATGTATTTTGGAAGTCTCGCCTGTCCCGCAATTCCCAACGAAAGATATTATGACTCATTTACAGCTCCAAATATAGAAAAAATATCCAATGCAACCATCATTATACACTATTTTGATTATATGTGGCATACTGCCCCTCTTTGACGTACCTCATTTTACTATATTTTAAACATTATCGTGTAAATCAATCGAAATGATATAAAATTGTAATACAGTATCATCATACTGAAATTGTATTTAAATAAAACAAACTTTTTTTACAATTTATTGTTTTTTTCTGGAAAATCCAATGTCGTTGTCACATTAACATTGGTTGCCAGCAGAATCATACCATTATGCGTTTCCTGGAGCAACACTTTAGATAAAAAAATGGGAAGATAGTTACTCTTTAAAGGAAAAATAGGAACGCGGAAAAATACATAAATATTTCCATAGAAAAAGATGGTCCGATTCGGATCCACCTTTAAATGAATAAAACTATTTTTTTATACAGCTTTTTTAATAACGAGAATATCTGCTTACATTTAATAATACGCCGATTGCCACAAGCATCAATGTTAACGAAGAACCCCCGTAGCTTAAAAAAGGAAGTGTTATTCCCGTAACCGGCATTAATCCGGTAACAACGCCAATATTTATCATTACTTGAATGGCAACCATTGCAATAATGCCAACAGCTAAAAAACTTCCAAATAAATCTTGTGCCCCTAAAGCAATTCTTATCCCTCGCCATAATAACAAAGCAAAAAGCAACAAAATAAGTGATCCGCCAATAAAGCCAAGTTCTTCTGAAAGAATGGCAAAGATAAAGTCAGTTTGCGGTTCTGGCAAATAAAAAAACTTTTGTCTGCTTTCTCCCAATCCTAATCCAAACAATCCTCCTGGACCGATTGCATATAATGATTGAATGATTTGAAACCCACTTCCTAATGGATCTGACCATGGATCAAGAAAGGATGTGATCCTTTTAATACGATATGGAGCAGATGCTACTAAACCGACAAAACCACCTAAACCAATTAAGCCGAGAATAACAAAGTGACGAATTCTTGCTCCTGCAATAAAAATCATCACAACACTTGTCCCCACCATCACCGTACCAGTACCTAAATCCGGCTGAAGCATAATCATGCCAAATGCTAAGAATACAATTCCTAATGCAGGAAGCAGCCCCTTTTTAAAAGACGTGATTTTTTTTTGATTTTCTGATAAAAACTTTGCTAAAAAAGCAATCATCGCCATTTTCATAAACTCTGATGGCTGAATAGAAAACGCGCCTACTCCTATCCAACTTCTTGAACCGTTCCGCACATTCCCTACACCTGGAATTAAAACAAGTACTAATAAAACGAAACAAATAATTACAAGCATCTTTGCCCATGTTCTCCATGTCCAATAATCAATATTCATGATAAAAAACATTGCAACAATTCCTACTCCAGCAAAAAGCATCTGTCTTTTCGCAAAGAAGAAGGAATCATCAAATTTAAATTCTGCCCACACAGCGCTAGCGCTGTAAACCATAATTAACCCGATAGCCAGCAATGTAAAGGTAATAATCATTAATATTATATCTGGAGTCGCTTTTTTTGTCGGCACTTCTACCACACCTCGAGTTGCAAGTATTAGGGCTTGCAAAAGACTCAAGAAAACTTTATTTCCGCTTAAAACGTAAAGATCTGTGAAGTTTCCGTAATGTCTGCCTCTTTACACTTTATTCTAAAACAACGATCTAATCAGTATGACAAGCCCTTATTTAAGCTTATGCACCGCATTGATAAAAATGTCTCCTCTAACTTCAAAAGTTTTATATTGATCCCAGCTTGCGCATGCTGGTGAAAGAAGAACGACATCCCCTTCTTCTGAAAAATCAAAAGCAACAGGTACAGCCTTTTCCACATTATCGACACGTTGAATGTTTTTTATTCCAGCCTGAAGTCCTAAACGTTCCATCTTTTCTGCCGTTTGTCCAAAAGTGATCATTGCTTTTACATTTTTCAGCGCTGGCAGCAGCTCGTCAAATTCATTGCCCCGATCCAAACCACCTGCAAGGAGAATAACGGGTGCTGTAAATGCTGCAAGAGCATTTTTAGTCGCCAGTATATTAGTCGCCTTGCTATCATTGTAAAATCTGCGCCCTTTGACCTCGTCTATAAATTGAAGTCGATGTTTAACACCTTTAAACGTATTTAATACAGCAAAAATGCTTTCGTTAGTGACGCCTGCTAATTTTGCTGCTGCAACAGAAGATAAAATATTTTCCAAATTATGCGCCCCTGGCAAGACGATATCTTTTACATCCATTATTTTTTCATCATGAAAATAAATGCTGCCGTCTTTTACGTAAGCACCGAATGGTAATGGTCTTACAGTAGAAAAAGGAATAATTGTCGCTTTGCTGCTGCGGGCAATTTTCATTACTTCCTCTTGCTCTAAGTTCACAATCAAAAAATCATTTTCATCTTGATTTTTTGTGATATTCCCTTTTGCCTTCGCATACTCTTCCCTTGTACCATGATAATCCAAATGGGCATCATAAATATTTGTTATAATCGCTATTTTAGGTTTAAATTGATCAATCCCCATTAATTGAAAAGATGATAACTCTATCACCATATGATTATTCTGTTCTGCCTTTTGAGCAACACTTGAAGCAACCATTCCAATATTTCCAGCAATCAGCGGTTGTTTATTGTCTTTTTCTAACATATCAAATAAAAGAGTTGTCGTGGTTGTTTTTCCGTTAGAACCAGTTATCGCTAAGAATGGCGCCTCTGAAATACGATAAGCAAGCTCCACTTCTGTTATAACAGGGATTCCTTTTTCCATCGCACCTTTAATCATCGGATTAAAATATGGGATTCCCGGATTTTTAACAATCAACTGAAACCCTTCTTCTAATAGTTCAATTGGATGACTGCCGCAAATAACAGTAACGCCCTGTTCGAGCAGTCCTTGTGCTTCTGGATTTTCGTCTAATGGTTTGCTGTCATTTACTGTTACAAATGCTCCTAATTTATGCAGTAATGCCGCTGCACTTACCCCGCTTTTAGCGAGTCCAAGCACTAAAATCTTTTTATGATGATAATCTTGTATTTGTTTCATTTATAACCACACCTCGATATAGATTCCTAGAACAGCAAATAATAACCCAACACTCCAGAATGTAACAACTACTCTCCACTCTGACCAGCCAACCAGTTCATAGTGATGATGCAATGGACTCATGCGAAAAATTCTTCTGCCTGTTGATTTAAAGGATATCACCTGCAAAATAACAGACAATGTTTCAATAACAAACACCCCGCCAATAAGAATAAGAAGTATTTCTAATTTCGTTAAAATAGCAATCGCGGCAATCGCTCCCCCAAGAGCTAATGATCCAGTATCTCCCATAAACACTTTTGCAGGATGTGCATTAAATACTAAAAATCCTAATACCGCACCAACAATTGCTACTGCAAATATACTAATTTCATATTGAGACTGACTCCAAGCTAAAACGGCAAACGCCCCAAAGCTGACAGCTGCACTTCCCGAAACCAGCCCATCTAAACCATCTGTTAGATTTACTGCATTGGAAAAACCAACTAACCAGAAAACAATAAATAATACATAAAACCATCCTAAGTCAAAGGATTTATCAACAAAAGGAATATGTATAGCTGTTGAAAAATTCGTTTGCTTTAAGACAAAATAGACAATAACGGAAATAATAATTTGCCCTAATAATTTTTGTTTGGATGTTAAGCCTAAATTACGCTTCATTACCACTTTAATAAAGTCATCTAAAAAGCCTAATAATCCAAAACCTAACATAACAAACAGCAATAAATAAGTTTTTGTCGTTGGTTCTGAAAATTTATTTGTCATAACTAATGTTGTAACCACAACTGATAATAAAATCATAACGCCGCCCATTGTTGGCGTTCCTGATTTTTTTTGATGCGATTTTGGTCCTTCTTCTCTTATGCTTTGTCCGAATTTTAATCTTCTCAAGAAAGGAATAACAATTGGAGAGATTAATACGGTAATTAAAAATCCTAATAAAATCGTAAAAAAGATCACTTGCTCCAACATGTTATTCTCCTCCTTTCTGTTCGTTTGCTATATGTGCCTGTAGGAATTCTTTTATTACCGCTATATCATATGTTTCTACTTCTTTATTCAGACTTGTTTCTTTTTTATAAATAAATTTTGTCATTTTCGTTTCTACTTGCTGCTTTTCATAAATTTCTATCATTTTTTTTAAGCCTTTCTTCAGATCTTTTGTATAAAATATTGGAAAGTGATTTGGTGTATAGGTAGGAATTGTTTTTTCATTTTCCCATATTGCACCGATTGCACCATTTGCGATTGCATCTTTCAATTCTCCTGATGCGCTGCCAAATAACGGGACAAAAAGTCCTTTTGGCTGCTTCACATCGGCGAAAAACGAAACCGTTTGAAATAATATTTGGTCATCTCTAAAACCTTTCGAATTAGGAATGGCTTGCACGATCAGCTTATAAGACAGTTCCATTTTTACGCTCCTCAATTGCTGCTTTCGCCACAAGACGATCATCAAAATCAAATACTTGCTTGCCAATCTGCTGATATGTTTCATGTCCTTTACCAGCAATTAGAATAATATCTTTTTCTTTAGCATTGTTCACCGCATAATAAATTGCTTTTTTTCGATTTTCGATTACTTGATAGGTTTCTCCCTGTACGCCTGCTTCCATGTCCGTTAATATTTGCAGAGGATCCTCACTTCTTGGATTATCACTTGTAAAAATCGCATGATTTGCGTTTTCACAAGCAATTTTTGCCATAATAGGACGTTTCGTTTTATCTCGGTCGCCACCACATCCAACGATCACATAAATATCTTTTTCAGCAATTTGCTGCACTGTTTTCAGAGCATTTTCCAAACTGTCTGGCGTGTGAGAATAATCGACAATAACAGAAAAATCCTGCCCAGCATCCACTGTTTCAAACCTTCCAGAAACACCTTCGACCTTTTCAATAGCTTTAATAATTGTGTCTATTGAGATCCCACAAACTATCCCTGTGGAAATACTTGCCAACAAATTATAGACACTGAATTTGCCGACCAATTTCATGTTTATAGGAAAATCTCCAATTGGTGTATGTAATAGAAAACTAGTACCTGAAGCTGTCATTTTGATATTTTTTGCAGAAACATCTGCATCCGTATCAATCCCATATGTCAACACAATGGCGGTCGTTTGTTCACTGTATTCCTTGCTGCACGGGTCATCATTGTTTAGAATAGCATATTTTGGCTTCTCCACCGAAAATGTATTGCCTAATCGAGTAAATAAAAGTCCTTTAGCCCGTTTATATGCGTCCATCGTTCCATGATAGTCTAGATGATCCTGCGTAAGATTAGTAAACACTGCTACATCATAATCACAGCCGAATACTCTTCCTTCCACTAAGGCATGGCTTGACACTTCCATAACAGCCGTATCTACACTTGATTCGACCATTTGATGAAAAATTTTCTGCAGCGTTACCGGCTCTGGTGTTGTATTTTTTGTTTCTTGAATTTCATCATTAATTTTTGTATACATGGTGCCAATAATACCAGTATTTCGCTTAGCCTCTTTTAATATCGCTTCAACTAAATGGCTTGTTGTTGTTTTACCATTCGTACCTGTAATTCCTATTAATTGCAGCTTCTGTGTTGCTTGACCGTAAAAAGCATCCGCCAAAATACTGCTTGCTTTTTTTGTATCTTTTACAACAATAACAGGGATAGGAAGATTTAATGGTTTTTCCGCAACAACAGCCACCGCACCTGCTTCATACGCATTTTTCGCAAAGTTATGACCATCAACAGTAAAACCTTTTATACAAATAAATAAACTGCCTTGTATTACTTTACGATTATCATTTTCAATCGATAAAACGTCGATGTCTTCTCCCGTATAATCAGTGTACGGCTGTAAACTTTTTAGTAGTTGTTTTAATTGCATTTCCTCAATTCCTCTTTTCTATCAGTCCATATGTAATCTTTGTAGAGGTTGTTCAAAAAGCCCGGTAGAAAAAGACACGTCAAATTTCTTCGTGGCTTAATCTTCGCTTCACACGTATTTAACTAAAAACGCTCACGTCCTGTGAGCAACATTGAAGTCACCACATCCTGCGAAAGGCCGATGCTCAGGAGCTTAACCGCCTCGAGCTTCTTGATCCTTTTTATCCTTCTTTTTTGAACTCGCACTTTTAAATATTTATATTATACCAAAACGAATACAAGTACCGAACAAAACAAATTACATAGCGTATTTATTTTACATGATAGCAATAAATTTCGCTATGATGATTCATTATTTTATACTTGTTTTTGAATAGAAAAAGAACCTGGAACCTAATCCTGCAGACGTTAGTACTGAATAAAAATCTTTATTTTAAGAGTAGCACCCATGCAACCAAATTTGCACCATGGCGCATAAAAAGAAGCAATCCCCCTAAGTTTTTTTAGATAAAGCAGGGAGCAGCCTAAATACACGAAGACTCCCGCGGGAATGCGAGAAAAACGAGACCCCGCTCAACGCAGCGAGTTATAATGAACGAAACTAGCCCCATACTCGTAATTTCGTAGGTTAA
>JBDNRM010000045.1:0-23214 GCA_047718615.1 Bacillus sp. (in: firmicutes)
ACTTTATATTGGAAGTCAGGTGGTAAGCATTCTCTAATTGCATTTATAAAATGGTCAAATGCTTGTTTAGATTCAAACACGAGTTCACCAATGATTTTATTTTCAATTTCAAGTTCTTTTCCTTTAACATCAAAAAGTTTTACTTTAAACATCATCTCAGTAACTCCCTATTCGTACCATTACCTTTATTTTATCATATCTATCCTAATTTCTTTGAAATTATCAGTATAAAAATACTCAAGTCGTTTGACAGACATAAACAGTCCATTTAGGGCATAATTTAGATTAAAATAAGGCTTTGTTCACATGAGAAAATAAGGTCAAAATCTATGTATTGTCAAATTGATATCACTTGCTTAATTATCCATTTCGGATATATGCAATCCTAGTTGAGACTTGTACATCCGTTTCAAAATAAAAATTAAAAAACAGTAAAAACCGTTTGGGTTCTTACTGTTTTTTGGGTGATTACACCAAATCAATTATTTAATATCGTTAACAGTCTCTCAGGATCAAATCCACTAACCCAATTTCCATTTATATTAGTTTGTGGAACTGTTAGTCTTTTCGACTTTTGTACCAATTTTATCCTTGCTATAGGATTCAGATCTACAATCACTTCTTCATAAGTAATATCAAAAGAGTTTAGAAAGTTTTTTAGCATTCCACATACAGGGCATAGGCTTGACGTGTATACTGTCACGGATTGTTTCATTTGTACATAACCTCTTTTACTAATTGAAGGATAAGGTTAAAAAGATTCCTTTCAATTTCACCTATTTACTTGCTTTGATCAATACATACAATTAATCGTTCTTCAATATCTGTTTCAATTTTTTTCAATTCCTCATCTTCTATCATTTCAATCAAAGCGCTCGGCTTTGGAAAACCTTATTTGGCTTAACAGACAGTCTTTTTAAAATTGACCCCATCAAACGTGAATCGGATTCAATTTTCAAATCTGCATATTCTATATTTTTTATTGTATCCCTATTAATATTTGCTCCCCAGATGTTGACTGTTATTGGATTCATTATATCCATCGCCCACCCAATTAATCTATGTTCGCTTCTCATATGTTCTAGCATCAATATCGTTCCATCCGGTTTACAAACCCTTCCTAACTCCTTTAATCCAATAATAGGATCTGGGACAGAACAGAAAACACAGGTTGAAATAATAGTATCAAAGCTGTTATTTTCAAACGGCAAATCTTGTATATCCGCCTCCATCAATTCAATTGGAAACTTTTTATTTAGCTGTGTAACCTTTTTCCTAGCATGGTTCAACATGCCTTTACTGAAGTCAACTCCTGTCAGTGATTCAATATGTTCGGGATAAAACGTCAAATTACCCCCTGTGCCAATCCCTACTTCCAAAACTCTACCAGTAGCATTTGAAAGTAATTCTGCCCGCCAATCCCTCTTTATCATTCGGTCCATTCCTTCATATATTCTAGAGATTCGGTTATATCGTTTTTTAATTTTATCATTTATGTCCAATTTTAAAATCATCTCACCTTCGGGATTAAATTCCTATTCTACCTGAAATTGACCCATCATTCCTGCATCTTCATGCTCAAGGATATGACAGTGATACATAAACACACCGGAATGATTAAACGTTGCAATTGCTCGAACTTTTTCCCCCGGAGACACAAGAAAAGTATCTTTCCAGCCAGTCTCATTTAATGGGGGTGGATTTCCGTCACGGTCAATAATCTGAAATTGCACACCATGTGCATGGAATGGATGTACAGTACCTCCCATCATCCCCATTCCGCTTTCATTGGAAACTTCCCATATTTCTGTTGTATTCAGGTTCACCTGTTCATCTATTCGATTTATATCCATTTGTTTACCATTGATATTTACCCTTGGCCCCATACCCTGAAATACAAATTTTCTTGTTCTTACAGCATCTTCGGGATTAATCTTTTCAATTGGATTCAATTTTTCTGGTATTGTAAATTGTTTTACACTTGCACCATTAACACTAACACTGAACTTCAGAAACTTTACCCCTTGATTTGACATCTGGATAACATCGCCATTATTATATTCTGAAAAGTCAACTAGGATTTCTGCTCTTTCTGAGGGTCCTAGTTTAAGTTCATTCATTTTTATTGGTTTTTCAAAAAAACCTCCATCACTAGCAATTTGATAAAATGTTTGATTATTATCAAAACCTAATTCATAAACACTAGCATTAGAGCCATTCAATATACGGAGTCTCATCATACCTTTAGGTACTTCCAAATATGGAGCAATCGCCCCGTTTACAAGTAATGTATTCCCCTGCAGACCGTTCATTATATCATGCATACCCAAATCATATTCAAAGCTTCCATCCTTGTTAAAGCGCTTATCTTGAATGATAAGTGGAACATCATTCACTCCATAGTCTCTTGGAATTTCCAATTGATCAGATACCTCATCCTCAATAAAAAGTAGCCCAGCTAATCCTTTATATACTTGTTTACCCGTTTTTCGTTCAGGATGGGGATGATACCATAGCGTAGCTGCGGGCTGCTCTATCGTAAACTCAGGTGTCCATGACTCACCCGGTTGTATTCCTGAGTGTGGACCGCCATCAGCGTCTCCATCAACCTCTAGTCCATGCCAATGGATTGTCGTCATTTCATCTTTGAGTTTATTTTCCACCTGTACGGACACTTCCTCACCTCTGCGAACCCGTATAACCGGACCTAAGTAATCTCCGTTATACCCCATTGTTTCAGTTTTTGTTCCTGATATAAATTCCTTTGTTGCATTTTGGGCTGTTATATGAAATTCAGCCTTATTTGGATTTGGATTTGTATCTTTTAACATTGGTGGAATTGGTAAAGCTGACTCATTAACAGTATTAGATTGATTATAAGAGGGATTGTCTGTACCCATCATGGGATTCATAGGCAAATTAGGGAACATTTTGGATGTGCCTAGCCCCTGAACAAAAAAAAGAAAATAACCTGTTAGAACAACCACCAACCCCGCCACAATAATACCAACATTTCTTTTCATCTATTTTTCCTCCTGTATATTTCATTTTACGATAAGTAGTTTATATATGATGGGATTCGAGGATTTGTATTTATGTAGAAGATTAATCGTCTATCTATATGTTAGTTGTTTGGTATTTTTATTTTACTCCCTTAAATAACCTCAATGCCTCGCTATTTGTTTTTATATAAAAAACCTGATATGTGTACTTCTTTATAAGTCAATAAAAGGGTACAACGGGTTTCATACTGGTATGATGGGAAGTGATTCCATATCAACATATACAAAGTAATAAACCGAACTTTCCGGTTGGTCATCATCAATATTACAGTCTAACTATAAAGGCTGTCCAAAGATACTAAGCATTGGACAGCGCTTTAGAAAAAACATATTGGGGACTAATAAATTGCATTCAAAGCCAGTTAAATTAAATTATTTACTTTTATCAATACAACTAATTAACCGATCCTCGATATCCTTTGCAAATAACTTCATATTATCGTCATTAAGCAAACTAATTAGAGCAGTAGGCTTTGGCATACCAATCTTTGTTTGTCCATTATCTTCATAAACAACAATTTTACAAGGTAAAAAATATCCAGCCATTTGGTTTTCGTTTAACACCCTTTGTGCTTCTTGCGGATTACATACTTCCAAAACCCGTAGCTCTTTTTGAAATTCCAATTCCTTTTCTTGAAGTTTTTCTTTCATATCGAACATCCATAAAATACCGAATCCTTCATCTTCTAAGCTTTCCTTTATACTTTCGATAGCATCGTTCATACTTTTGTCTGTTGCAACCGTATAATCAAACATATTAAATTACCTTCCTTCTCATATTTCTACTTTAAAATGAAACAACAATAGACTGTCGACAAGAATGCCATGGTAGGCCACAAAACCAATGTTACCATGGCATTTAAAGGTACTTCTCACTTTTATCTTTTATGATATCAACCAAGCATTTTATTCCATAACACTAATGCCATTTGGAGTTTCACCAACTTCAATGGTTTCAATCACTTTATTTTGTTCCGTATCAACCACACTGACGGTATGATCAAACATATTTGTCACATAAACACGCTTATTGTCCGGGCTTGTAACTACTCCGTGCGAACCTTTTCCTGTTTCGATTGTTGCTGTTTCCTTTTTGGCAATAATGTCAACAACTGTAATAGAATTAGAAGGGTTCTTTTCCGTCCCCTGATTTGCTACATAGGCAAATTCATTATTGCTATCCAAATAGACCTGCGCAGGCCCATTTCCAACTGGAATCTTATCAACCTGTTCATTTTCTAGATTAACAATGGCTAATGCATTTTCGGCATTTAATGTAGCAATTAGCGTCTTGCCATCAGATGTGATACCCGTTGTAACTGGTGCTGAACCAACCTTTATTTTCTTATCCTCTTTCATTGTTTTAAGATTAATGACACTTACAGTATCTTCACCCATGTTCGCAATGTAAGCAGTAGAACTGTCCGCGGTAATTCTAAAACCATGTGGTCTATTTCCAGTAGATATTGTATTTACCACTTTGAAGGTTGAAGTATCAATAACAGATACAGTGTCATCCTCGTTATTTGTTACAAGAACATATTTCCCGTTTTCAGTAAAAACGATATGCGCGGGATGATTTCCCACTTCAACTGTATTTACTACTTCATTTGTTGCTGTATTCAAGAATAATGCTGTCCCCGGCATATCCATGTTCATGGAGTCATCATCCCCATGATCCATGTTAGGAACAACTGTGGCTGCTAGCATTTCCCCGTCTGATGACACTTGTACATTATGGGCCATCCCATCGACCTCAATAGTCGAATCCACTTGGTTTGTATTTGCATTTATTTTTGTAATACTTCCGCCTTCATCGGCAGTAAAATAATATTTAATTACATTCTGATCCGTTATCCCTTCTTTTTCGGAAGTTGAATCGGATGTTTGGTTTTGTGTTTTGGTTTGTTCATCTGTAGCACCGTCTTGATTATTATTATTGCTACATCCTGCCAAAACCAATCCTATGATAAGCAGAAATATAAATAAACTTGCTTTCACCTTATTCATATCTGAGTAATCTCCCATCAATTGACTTTTGGAAAGTTCCCGAAGTTATTTTCGTTCCTTATCGTAATTTCTTAAAGCTAACTTTGTGGCATAATAAACGACAATGCCTATAACTAGAAGATTGAGAATCCACCCCAAAATCCCATAGCCCATCATGCCAAATCCATAGCCACCCATCATCATTTGAAATCACCATCCTCTGACTAGAAATTATTCATCATATTACGGGAATTTGTGCCGTTTTGCATAAAGCCATTTTCACCATGGCAAGCATTAAACATTTGTTCCTGCTGTTCCAATGAAAGGTTTGGGTGCATCTGTTCAATGAACGGTTTCATATCCTTAAAATTAAAGACATTTGAATCAGCTGCAGCAAAAGTTGCGCCTCCTAATACAACAGCTCCAGTTAATATCCCAACAACTAGTTTTTTCATATTTAATCTCTCCTTTCTTAACTAAATCAATCATACAATCCATAAATGGAGATTCCATGGGGAACTTATGTGGAAATTGTGTTGATTATTATTTTCATTTGATTAGGTGGTACTATAAAAAGGAAAGAGGTGGTTGGTATGACAAAAATTCTTATCGTAGATGATGAAGAGATGATTCTTGAAGTATTAGAAGCATATTTTGAAAAAGAAGGCTGGGGGGTTTATCTAGCCTCAAATGGTATAGAGGCATTAAAAAAAGTCAAAGAGATTCAACCAGATATTCTTATCCTTGATCTTATGCTGCCAGATATATCGGGTGAAGAAGTCTGTCGATTGACTAGAAAAGATAATGATGTTCCCATTATTATGCTAACGGCAAAATCAGCGGAAGAAGATTTAATTAATGGTATTGTCATTGGCGCTGATGATTATGTAACAAAACCGTTTAGTCCAAGAGAAGTAGTTGTAAGAGCAAAAGCAATTTTACGAAGGGTTAAAAAAGAGGGAAATGTAAACAATTTATCATTCAATAATGGAAAGGTAAAAATAGACCTCTTTAAAAAGATTGTTGAATTGAATGACCAAATCATCTCCCTAACTCCCATTGAATATAAACTATTAGTAACAATGGCAAGTTATCCCGGTCGTGTATATAGTCGAACTGATTTACTTGAAAAGGTACAGGGAGATGGAACCTATTTTGAGGGCTATGAAAGAAGTATCGATACACATATAAAAAATCTTAGAAAGAAAATAGAAGCAGATTCCCGACACCCAATATATATTCTGACCGTATTTGGGATGGGGTATAAGTTTGGAGGAACCCCTGATGCGTTTAACCCTTCGTTCTAAAGTTTTATTTTACCTTTTGATTGTTTCATTTGCCGGTATCCTTACTACAAGCTTATCTATTTTATGGGGATTTGATAATCAGTTTAGTGAGTATTTGCAGAAGAATAGAGAGGAAAATAGTTCAGTTATTGAAAACAAGTCTATAGAAACTTATAAGAAAACAGGGAAACTTGTTGACGATCAACTGGTAAATATGATGCATCAACAGGCCATGACCGATCATTTATTTTATAGAATTTATAACATAGACGGACAAATGGTAGCCGATACAACCATGATGCTTGGAATGATGGATAGTATGGGAATGCATTCCGATAATGAAAAGGATACTAAATATAAAATGATCACTTATGACCTTACATCTGATGATCATCCCATTGGGGTTATAAAGGTTTATTATCCAAAGCAAATGATAGGTAAGGAAATTACTTTTTCGGAAACAATAAAAAAGAATACTTACCTTGCCATTATTGTTACAGTTATTTTAGCAATTTTGTTCAGCTTACTGTTCTCCAAACGTTTGACAACCGGATTCAAGAAATTAACAAATGCAATTCAGGAACTTCAGGAACATAAATCACATACGTTTGTCCCAGTTGCGGAATTGACAGGTGAGCTTAGACCGCTTGCTGAATCATTTAATCAACTTGCTGATTCATTAGCAAAAGAAGAAGTACTTCGAAAGCAATTTACTGCCGACTTTGCTCATGAGATAAGAACACCACTTGCAACATTAAGAAGCCAAATTGAAGCGTATTTAGATGGAGTATTTGAACCGACTTCTACAAGGTTACAGCAGAGCCATAATGAATTGATGAGGCTAGTCCGTCTTGTGAATGAACTTGAAAAGTTACTTGCTGTAGAAAATCCACAAATAAAACTATATAAAACAAGTATAGAGGTGCGGAATATCTTAACTTTCATAGAAGAATGTTTCCAACCGGCTTTTCAGAAGAAAGGCGTGAAATTAAACGTTCAAAAGCCAAAAGGGGAGCATTGGTTTATAGCAGATAAAGACCGCGTAATCCAGATTTTAACCAATATTATTAATAATGCTCTTCAATACACCCCAGAAGGAAACAATGTAATAATAAGAACAGATCAATCTAAGGGTTATCTAAAATTTATTGTGCAAGATGAGGGTATGGGAATTGCCGAGAAAGACCTACCTTATATTTTTGAAAGATTTTATCGTGGGGATAAATCAAGGGATCGAAAAACAGGTGGGATGGGAATTGGATTATCTATTGTGAAGGCCTTGGTTGATGCTCATCGGGGGAAGATTGAGATAGAAAGTAATTCAAATGCTGGTACGAAGGTTATAATCTATCTTCCAAAAGCAGGAAATACTTCAAAAGAATAATGTTTCGCACCATTCATTTAGGAGGAAACATAAAATAGGACACAAACATAGACATGACCATACACATGATGCAAATAAAAAGACGTTAACGATAAGTTTTAATATTATTATTATTGGAAATATGTTCAACGAAGTAATTGGAGGATTTATTACCAATGGTCTTGCATTATTAACTGATGCTGGTCATATGATAAGCGATTCCATATCACTTGGGATTGCATTATTAGCCTTTACACTTGGAGAAAAGGCCGCTAACTGGGTTAGTATCAGGAAACTGCATTTATCTATACGCCAAGGAATTTTTTAGAGGGTAAAGGCCTGATTTTTCTACATTAAGCAGAAAAATCAGGCTTTTTGCAATGTATCCTTAATATCAAACTGCCATTGAACAACAAACTTCTCCTTCTTTAAATTTTCCTTTTGTGACTGAATGGCTTCTTCTATTGATTTGTTTATCTCTATTGTATAATGAAGCATTAGTAACATCACCCTATTTTTCGTTCAAGATTTCCTTTCCAATTATTCATTCCACCTGCCATATCTTCGACTTTGAAACCTAATGCCTCTAGTATCCCACAGGCCGCCTTACTTCGATTACCAGATTGGCAAACAACCACATAGGTTCTCTTTTTGTTAAGTTCATCTTTTCTTAATGCAAGCTGGCCTAATGGAATGTTGTTGGCACTTGGAATTTTACCACTAGCTACTTCTCCATTTTCACGAACATCAATTATGAATACTTCTTCACTATTTTTAAGACGTTTAGCTACTTCTTCTGGTGCTATTTGTTTTGCCATCACTTGTCATCCTTTCTAATACCAAGCACTCATTCCACCTTTTACATTGTAAATATTTTCGAATCCTTGTTTTTTTAGCATATTTGCTGCTTTTGCACTTCTCATTCCGCTTTGACATATAACAACAACTTCTTTATCTTTTTCCAATTTGTCTACTTGGCTAGGCAAATTGGAAAGTGGGATATTTTTAAACGGTTTGCGATGATTTGCTTTATATTCACCCGGTGTACGGACATCTATAAATTGAACACTTTTATCCTTAAATTTATCTTTTGCTTCTTGAACAGTTATATTCGTAATGCCTTTTTTGGGAATAAAACGATTGATCACAAAGAGTGCGATCAAAATAATAAAAATCCATTGTATAATATCCACTCTACCTTCACCTTCTCTTTTCTCAATTATTATCTGATGTCATTTTACCTTCTGTTCTAATTGTTTCATTTGATTACTTCCATTAGGCTCAACTCAACCATATACCCGATGGGGTATATTTTATTTAAAAAGAAAAAGGCTGTTAAATTTCCTTTTAGTAAGAAAATTGTTAGAACCTTTATCTACTTTTCACTAATAAATTTACTGCTTCTTTTACAAGTTCTTTCGTGTCTTCACCATTTTCAATATTCTCTCGAACACATTGTTCTAAATTCATGCTTACAATTAATCCAATTGTACGATCAATACCAGTACGCGATGCTGATAATTGAGTAATTACTTCCCTACAATCTTTATTTTGCTCAATCATATTTAATACGCCTCTAATTTGACCTTCAATACGTTTTAAACGATTTATAACAGATTTATCATACTCCATCTATTATTCCTCCTTTACATGCACAACCTATAATCTCGAAACTACTAACACTATATCCTTTTCTTAATAAAAATCTCACCCCTAGATTAATATCCATTCGATCACTCGCTACAACATGAAGTGACTGATCCGGAATCTCACTGTAGTGTCTTCTCAAATAAGGGTAAGGTATCTGCATTGCCACATTCTTTAAGGTTCCTTTTTCGTTGTAATCTCTTAAATCTAATATAACGATATCCTTTTCGCCAATTCTATTCTTACAAATTATCCCCTTAATTGGGAAGTACCTTCTAAATAATTCATAACATAATAAAACAATAACTGCACTTAGTAAATATATAATCATAATTGATCACCTTTTAATAAGGATTACATAAATAATAATATACCCCATTAGGTATATTGTCAAGATTTCAATATTATTTTCTATTAGTCACTTTTGCTTTCTTTAATAAAACTTATACATATCATGAGAATAGAAAATAAATGGAGGATACACCAAATAATGTACCCCCGTTTCATTACTGTTAAATAATATTCATCAGATTTTAAGTCAATCTATTTAAAATTATAAACAGTTACTATTCTTTCTCTACCAGTAACTAAATCATTAAAGTATTCATAAAGATTTACACCCAAATAGGAACCAGAAATGTTGTAAACATTCTCATATCCTAAATTTTGTAATGCCATTACCACATTATAACTTCTTTGACCTGAACGACAGTGAATGTAAACAGGTTGATCTTTTGGAATTTCATCAAGTCTCTGTCTAAACTCACTTAAAGGAATATTAACTGCGTTTTTAAAATGACCTGCATTATATTCATCTTGTTCTCGTGCATCAATAATAAAAGCATTACTTTCTACCAGTTCTCGAACTTGGGAAACTTTGACTTCTTTGTATCTGCCTTGTAGTAGGTTTAGCCCTACTAAACCGGCATGATTAACGACATCTTTAGCCGTTCCTAGCATTGGTGAGTAGGTCAATTCTAGATCTTTTAAATCTTCCAACGTACCATTCATTGTAATCATGGTTGCAATAACATCGATTCGTTTATCCACATTTCCTTTACCAATTGCCTGCGCACCTAAAATTCGACCTGTTGGGTATTCATAAACCAATTTAAAATGCATCGGATAGCTGTTCGGCATGAGTCCCACTTTATCTCCCGGCATTAAGTAAACATAATCGTACATCATTCCCGCTTGCTCAGCTGTTCTTGCATTAAGTCCAGTAGATGCTGCATTGAGATCAAAAAGATGGATGGATGATGATCCTATTACACCGATATTTCTATTTGGAATTCCATACATATGGTCTGCAGCTGCTCTGGCTTGTTTTTGGGCTGGGCCAGCTAGTGCTAGTCTTGTTTGTTTTTGTAACAAACGATGATACACTTCAATGGCATCCCCAACTGCATAAATATCTTTATCACTTGTTAAATAATTTGAATCAACTTTAATAGCACCTGTTTCGCCGATTTCAAGACCAGCTTCTTTTGCCAAACTCGTTTCAGGTTTTACTCCAATCGCTAATACTACTGCCTGTGCATCAACTTTTTTACCGGAGTTTGTTGTTATATATCCATCAGAAATTTTAGCTAACCCATCATCTAGAATAAGTTCAACACCGTGATCCACCATTTCTTTATGAAGGATTTGTGCCATATCATAATCAAATGGCGCCATGACTTGATTTGCGAATTCAACTAAGGTTACATTATAGTTCGCAAGTTGTAGGTTTTCTGCAACCTCTACTCCAATAAAGCCGCCACCGATGACAGCAATATCCTTAATACTTTTTTGCTTGATATATGAATTAATTTTCTCAATATCGACTACGTTACGTACCGTAAAAACATTAGAATTGTCTATGCCTTCCAAATTTGGTCGAATAGGTAAAGCACCGGGAGAAAGCACCAATTTATCATAGCCCTCTTCGTATGTTTTATCTGAGATCAAATCTTTAACAGTGATTGTTTTCTTATCCCGATTAATTCGAATAACCTCTTGTTGTACCCTAGCTTCAATATTGTAGCGATTCTTAAAGATATCGGGAGACATCAAAACAAGTTTTTCGCTATCTTCTACAATACCACTTAAATGATAAGGTAATGAACAGTTCGAAAAAGATACATGAGGACCTTTTTCAAACATAATGATTTCTGCACTTTCATCTAATCTTCTGACACGTGCAGCGACTGAAGCTCCACCAGCAACTCCACCAACAATCAGTACTTTTTTCCCCATATTCAAGCCTCCTATTCTATTTCACCTTGCCATGCTAACATTCCGCCAGTCATATTAGTAACATTGTAGCCTTCATTGTTTAAAAATTCACATGCACTTGAGCTTCTTCCACCAGATCGACAAACCATGTAATAATGTTTATCTTTATCAAGTTTTTCTAAAGAGTCTGGTATATCTCCCAAAGGAATATGCTTCGCTTCTGGAATTTTTCCCTCTGCAACTTCAACATCCTCCCGAACATCAATAATATGAACCTTTTCTCCATCTTTTATTTTCTCTTGTATCTCTACTGCCGATATACTTTTCATCAAATTGCATCTCCTTTATTATCTTCTGTTTTTCCAATGTATCTTGAGGTTTGAAAATTATTTAAGTCAAAATATCTGTCCAAATTTTAATAGCAGTACCTGCAATCATAAGTGCTAATATCACTTGTAAAATTCGGGTATTCATTCTCTTTCCTACTTTTGCTCCAAGTGGTGCTGCTAATAAACTTGCCACAATCATAATAGCAGCAGGCCAATAATCTACTTGTCCAGTAACAAGTTTACCAACACTTCCCCCGATGGAAGAAATGAACGTTACTGCTAAACTTGTTGCAATCGTCATGCGTGTTGGAATGTGCAAAATCGTAAGCATGATTGGTACAAGTAAAAATCCTCCTGCCGCGCCGACTATACCAGATGCTATTCCCACAATTAATGCTAATATTGCCGCTAGTGGCTTGTTGAAAGTAACATCATTTAATGGTACATCGTCCATTTGTTTCTTTGGTACAAACATCATAACAGCTGCAATCACAGCTAGAATACCATACACGACATTCACTGCTTGCTCGGATAAGAAACTCGATCCATAACTACCAATTAAACTCCCAATTAGGATAGCTCCGCCCATATAAATGATGAGCTGCTTGTTTAGGTATCCACCTTTTCGATATGCCCATACACCTGCAATGGAAGCAAACAGTACTTGTACTGCACTTATTCCAGAAACCTCATGAGCTGTAAATGCTACTAGTCCGAATAAAGGGGGAATATACAATAGCATGGGATACTTAATGATGGAGCCGCCAACACCTAACATCCCAGATAAAAAGGAGCCAATAAATCCAATCGTAAATATGACGATGATAAAAGTTAAATCCATTGCCAAACCTTCCTTCAAATTTAGAATAGCGAGTAGTTCATGCTACTCGCTATTTGGTTTTCCTTAACCTTTTTGAATATAGAAGTACAGAACATCCTCTTCTGTTTTTTGTTCTAATACGTTATGGCCACCTGATTTTGCCCATACTGGGATATCGTTTAAAGCACCCTTATCTGTTAGAAGCACTTCAAGTACTTCACCAGAGTTAATCGTATCCATTGCTTTTTTAGTTTTTACAATTGGCATAGGACATGCTAAGCCTTTTGCATCTAATGTTTTTGTAATGTTCATTTGATTTACCCCCATTTTATTTTTTCTATTAATTAGCGAACTGCACAACGGTTTGGACCGATTTCCATTTCTGTTTGTTCGTCATTATTAGGTGTGATTTTCCCCATATTTACCTGTCGAATTTGTTCATACGCATTTGGCTGTGGTGGTAAGTTATCTGTAACAGTACGACGGAATTCCACTTCATCCTCGATGTTTAATCCATGATTCTCTTTAAACAAATCACCTAATCTTCTAGCCACTGTACCATCTTCATTTAACTCATCAATAATCATGAAATGTGCAGGTAACACCACTAGGTCTTCAGCTAGTTCACGATAACGGGAATATAATGTTTCTCGTAAGTCACCTACCCAATCTTCCGCAAGTCCTGCTAAATCGGGACGACCAATTGAGTCGATAAATAAAATATCACCTGTTAACAAGAACTGATTGTCGATAACAAATGAAGTAGAACCAATGGTATGACCCGGTGAATAAAGTGCATTTACATCAATTTGAGATGCACCAATTTTTACATTTAATCCTTCTGTAAGAGGCGTGTAATCAAACACTACCTCTGTCGCATCTTTTGGTGGTAGATAGTAAGTTGCTTCTGTATTTGCTGCAATATGACGTCCACCTGAAATATGATCTGCGTGTAGGTGTGTATCAAATACGTGCTTGATTTCTACTCCTTTTTCTTTCGCAAAGTTTGTGAATACGTCCGTGAAACGTACTGCATCAATAATAGCTGCTTCTCCCTCAGAAATTACCATATAAGATAAACAACCTTTTCCTAAACGAACAAATTGGTATAACTCCCCACCATTTTCTAAATCGGAAACTTTAATTGGTTCTAGATAACTACTCCAAGACTTCATCCCGCCCTCAAGGTATGCAACTTCACGACCAGCCTCAGAAAGCATTTCTGCTACCATAACGGAAGATCCTTCCTTAGCACATACTACTAATACTTCCTTATTCGTTGGAAGCTTAGGTAAAATCTCATCTACACCATCTAATAATTCGAAGTAAGGAATATTTAAATACTCGAATTTATGTCCTTCCATTTTCCAATCCTCAAATGCATCATGATTGCGAACATCTAAAATAAATAATTCTTCATTATCAATTACTTTCCGAGCAACTTCTGCTGCTGTCCATTTATTCACAGTCATATTCAAATTACCCCCATAGGTATATTTTTAATAATTTTTTTGCAGTGGAGAATTTCTCCACTGCATAAAGTTTGATAATCTAATTAGAAAGTTAATGTTGGTGATGCATCTTTTGCATATTCTAAGAATGTTACTGCTCCACCAACTTCTATGCCATCAACGAAATCTTCTTTCGTAAGTCCCATAACATCCATTGTCATTTGACATGCAATAAATTTAACACCTAGTTCCTGTGCCATCTCAACTAGTTGTGGGATAGTAGGAACATTTGCTTTTTCAAACCCTCCAGCAAAATGTTCCTTTCCTGCTGGCATTTCTAATGCGTGCATTGCTTGTTTATGAATTAAGTTTAATCCTTCAAAAGTGAAGAAGATTTGTACCTCTTTTTCTGAAGCTGCTGCTGCTGTTGCGATATTAAATACTTTGTATGCATCAAACATTCCACCGTTTGCTGCGATAATAGCTACTTTTTCTGACATAGTAAATTCCTCCTAGATTTCTTTTGTTATTTTTCCGTTCCATTCATTCATACCCGGTAGAACGTTAAAAGTTTTTTTAAAACCATTGTTTGCTAGTAGTTGTGCTGCCAAATCAGAACGTTTCCCTGTACGGCAGATCACATAGATTTCTTTTTCTTTATCCAATTCTTCAAGGCGTGATTCCAATTCACCCATTGGAATGGACTTTGCACCTTGAATATGACCAAATGCATATTCTGCTGCTTCGCGTACATCTAAAATTAAACCGTCACCTGATTCAATTTCATCAAGTGAAACAGTGTGTTCAAATGTTTTTTCCACTTCTGGTTCATTAGAGCCTTTGCGAATGTAATGATAAAGAACATCGCCTTCTTCCAATGTTCCTAGATATTGGTGGCCAACAGTACTTGCCCATGCTGCTAAATCAGCTTTAGATCCTTTGTCTGTAGCTTGAACTTCCAATACTTGACCATCTTCAAGATCCGTAATTGCTTTTTTGGTTTTCACAATTGGCATTGGACAAGCTAAACCTTTTGCATCTAATTGGTGATTTGCTTGAATCATACATTTACCCCCTACGTTATTACTTTCAACAAAAAAATTTACGATTTGGTATTTATTATACCCATATGGGTATAATATTTGACAATAAATTAGTCGTTATTGATAACGACGTTTGCAGATTACCTTTTATAAATTTCCATTGATTTAGCTTGTTGAAAATCAGTTACAAGACCAATAATATGCCCTATAGGGTAAAATGTCAACCTTGTTATCTAAATTTTTATAGATGCCTATTGAAAAGTACTTATTTTAAATTATTATCCATTTTGACTATTCTTTAAAACAAAATAAAATAGGAGTTTCATCAAAAATGAGAAACTCCCTTTTACAATAAGACCAGCATTACATATTTTTGCTTTGTTGAAGAAGCTTTGATTCTCCCGTACGTTCCCATTCTTCTACTGTTTCATATGCTTTTTCAGGAGAATACCCTTTCCCCACATGAACGCCGATGAAAGTAAATTCTTGAAGAATGTGGGTGATATTTATTACTCTGTTAACTTCTTCTCGTGCTTCTTTGACTAAGAACTCTGTGTACCTTATCCATTCAACTGGGATTTAGTTAAAAACCCCCTATTTCCTTCGCCATAATGATGAGCTTCTTCTGCAGTCATTGCTTCTTCTTTAGTGACATGAACAGTACCAAACGGATGATTAGGTGGAGCATATATTGAATAAAGTTTTAATGGAGTATTGCCAGTATTGATTAAATTATGCCATGTTCCAGCCGGTATCATAATAGCAGAGTCATCAAATACTCTTCTTTCGAAGTTCAAATTATCCGGGCTATTCCCCATTCGTACAATTCCTTGACCTTGTTCAAGACGTAAGAATTGATCCACGTCTGAGTGCATTTCCAACCCAATATCTTCACCAACATTAATACTCATTAAAGTAACTTGAAGATATTTTCCGGTCCATAAAGCAGTACGGAATGCATTATTGTGCTTTGATGCTTCATTGATATTGACAACAAATGGTTTCTGTCCATAATCTGTTAACAAAAAATTATCGCTGCCATTTGGGGAGCGAAAAGAATCAAATTTGTTTATCTGCTCTATCCCATTAGGAGAAGTAAAGTAACTAGACTGTCTTCCATAGTTATACACTGGTACATTAAAATAATAAGGATACTGATATACATATGGGTTGTAGTACATTTTCTCAATCCCTTCACAGTTCATCAAATTATCCTATGTACTATAGGGGGAATTTGTACTTGACTTATGTAACTTTAAAAAAAGAAACATTTTCGTTTTTCCTTCATCAAAGGTAAAGTTACCTTTTGAGCGTTCCTGCCCTATGCATTGGCTTTGTTTTTGTTCGTATTACTTTTCTCTATTAGGGTAACTTAAAAAGGAAAAAAGCGTAAAGGAGCGTGTATAATGAATAACTTAACAGAGCTTGAAGTGGAGAATCTTCGTCATATTATAGGAAGCCACGGAATGATTGCAAACAAACTGGATTCTTATGCGCAAAATTGTACAGATCCGCAATTAAAGGAAATGTTTCAAAAAGATGCACAGGCTGCAAGACAAGCACAACAACAATTAATAGGCTTCTTTGGATAAGGAGGAACTGAAATGCTACAAGAAAAAGATATGGTAAATGATTATTTATCAGGATTAAATGCGAGTTTAACTGGATACGCCACTCATATTAGTGAATCCAATAACCCACAATTAAGGCAGACGCTTATACAATTACGTAATCAAGATGAGAACCGTCAAAGAGCTTTATATGAATATGCATTGCAAAAAGGATATTATCAGCCAGCTGCTCCAGCAACACAACAAGTGATTCAACAAACGAAAACACAATTGTCTTCTGGGCAATAATTAATAAAAACCGAATCCAATTACAATAATCAAAAGCCATCTTTTATATATGATGGCTTTTGAACAATCTATTGGATACAAACAACTAAACTATCTCCTGCAGCTTTAACAGCCTCTTTGTTGTTATGAATTCTAAATAGTAAATCCTTCCTATATACTTGAAAGTATTGATTTTGCATATTTTCTTGCTATATCCTTTTTATCCTGAATACTTAGTTTGTTGAATGGTTTCTCATTAGGCAGTATAACATAGCTTAAAAATATCCCGCCCAACTGTCTTGCATAAAATTCCGTGTCCACTGATTGACCTTTAAGCTCGAAATGACTTTCTAGACCCTTTTGTAGACTCGAAAAAATTATATAAGGTAAATTAATTTCATTTGTTAAATTTCCTCTTAAACTTTCGGATAGCAGCATTCTTACCAAATCATAGTTTTTAGACAATATATCCAATCTATCCTCAATAATATTCATTAAAAACAGCTCAGTTTTTTCTTCTTTTGCCATTTCAAAAATATGAGAGTGGAACTTATTCTCCAAGACGTTTTTAATGACTGTAATAAAAAGGTTTTCCTTGGTGGAATACCTCCGATATAACGTTACCTCAGCAACATCGGCTTCTTTTGCTACTTCCTGTGTAGTTGCTTGCAATCCTTTTTTAATAAAAACTGAAATTGCACCTTTAATTATTCGTTCTGTTACATCACGCAATTCTTATCACCTTCATTATATTTCATAAGATATTTTTCTTGTAACAGGGTTACTAAATATTCTTTACTTGCTTTACCTTTATAAATCGGTCCAAAATAATTAAGATTGGTGGCATGACAATAAAAGTAGAAAATAGCGCAAGTGAAATGTTAATTAAGGTCATCATACCAAAGTTATTCAAGATTACAAAGTCAGATACGAGCAATGCACTAAATCCACCAATGGTTGTTAAGGCTGATGCGAAAATAGCCTTTCCAATACTTGTATTCGTTGTTTGGATTGCCTCCCTACTTTGAAGACCTTTCTCTCTTTCTTCATAAAATCGTTCCATAATTAACACAGTGAACTCTGTACCAATCCCGATAATTAATGCACCTAACGTTGCTGTAAGTGGAGTGTAACTTATATCTAAAAAGTACATAATCAATCCAGACCAACCAACGATGAATATAATTGGCAACAATGGGATAAACGCTTTGACTGGATGGAGATAAATAATGAGCAGACTAAGGAAAACAAGCCCCATACCGAGTAATGTCATTTGATATCTACCTGTTGTCAGCCCTTCAATCATTTCTACATCTAATACTGCCTTTCCTGTAATGGTTGTTTTAACAGCATCCAATTCGTTGTTATCTAAATAAGTGCCTAAGTTATCAATAAATTGTTTTAACTTTTCTGCCTCCAAATGCTTAATTCCTACTGTTATGACTCCTTTTGTTTCAGAATCATTTAGGAAAAGCTTTAATTGCTCACTTGGAATTTCTGCAATTTGTTCCTTAAATGATTCATCTTCGGGAAGCTCCCCATCGTTTATTTGTTTAACAATATCTGTAATTGACTTTGTTTCTACTACAACTTCTGGAAATTCCGTGCCAATTGTCTCTGTTAGATTATTCACCCACTTCATTACTTCATCTGTAATAAGTTCATCGCTTTCGTAAACAATAGAAACCTGATCAGTGGTCCCCATAACATCGCGTAATTTATGAATATCTTTCAGTTCCTGTGTGTCCTGCGGCATGAAAGTTTCCACATCTGTCTCTGCGTCTGCATCAAGATCTACCCAAATTCCAATAGAAGCAGCGATAACAGCTAATGCAATAATGATCCACCGTAATTTAATAACACCTGCTGTCATCCAATCAAGCGCTCTATTCATTCTTGAATCTGTAACTTTTTCATTATGTTTTGGCTGCTTCATCTTTTTAGTATTTTCAAAGAAATAATCCCTAATGAATAAAACTGGAATTAATAGAAAAATACCAAGAATGAAGCTTACAATTAAGCCAATCGTTAACATTTTACCAAAATCTTGAATCATCGGTACTGGGGATGTGTAAAGGGCGACAAATCCTATCCCTGTTGCAACCAACGCAGTGAATACCGCTGGCAACATCTTTGTTATTGTTTTATGCAAACTCTTCTTTGCTTTATTTTTGCTGCTATTCATCGGAATCCTCCTTTAGCATTTCTTCGGCATAACGGTTTTGAAACTGAATGGCGTAGTCAATACCAAGTCCAATTAAAATAGGGAAAACGGCCATAGATACCATTGTAATCGGTATGTTTAACCATCCCATTAAACCCACTGTTCCAATTACCGCAATAATTACAGTCAGTAAAGACATTAATCTCCATTGAACCTTAAAAACAATAAATAAAACAAAAACCATGATTAACAAGGCAAGTCCCATCATTTTTTGAATACTTTCTTGCATAGATAAGCGAATACCATTATCAAGTACTGGTTTACCAGAAACAATGGTTTCTACGTTATCCATCTTTTCTTTATCTAAATAATCATTGATTGTGGAAACAACTTCACTTTTCTCTACATCTGTTGTATCTCCTTCAAACCGTATCATCATGATCATATGCCTATCATCCACTATGACTTCTTTAAACATTGACCGAAGTTCACCATTGTCATAAACCATATTATCTAGAGTTGCTTGTTTTGTCGGTAGTCCGGGTTTCATAATATCTGAATAACTATGGATTGTTTCCATATTTTCACTAATTGTTAGTAAATTTTCACCCATTTCCGTTAAACCTTCAGACAGAGTACCTAAATTTTTTGCTTGTTCACCTAACTTCCCTTCCATCTTTTCTTTAAATTCCTGCATTTCTTTTTCTTTTTCATTCTGCTGAGCAATCATTTTTTCTTCTATATTTTTCTGCTTTTGTTTTTGTTGTCTTTGCATTTCTTCCTGCATTTTTGCTTCTTTTTCAGCTTGCTCCTGCTTTAACCTTTCCTCCATTTCAGCCTGCATCTGATTTTGTTCTTTCTGCATTTGTTCCTGTTGTTTCTTCTGCTCATTTAATTGATCGCTTAACTTTTCTTGCATATTTTGAAGTCCATTAATCGTTTGCGTAGAAATCTCTGGAAGCCGAGTAGTATTTTCTGATACTTCTACCATTTGTTGTGACAGTTGATTTAGTCCAACACTAACTTCCTGTAGTTGTTTTGCTTGCTCAGGATTTTCTTCTATTTGATTAGCTAGAACACTCAGATTTTCAGCTAATTCCTTCGTTTTCGTTCCAAATTGGACATATCCGTTAATAAGATTTTCTGTACCATCACCTAAATTTTCCTGAGCATCTATTAATTTGGAAAATCCTTGATTTAACTCAGCAAGTTGTCCTTCTATGTCTGGAAGCTGTATCTCACCAAACTCTGGTAACTCTGGACTATCAAATTCGGGTAGTTCAATCCCTTCCCCCCCAAGGTCTGGCAATTCTAAGCCATCTTGTTGTGGGAATTCAAGTTCTTGATTACCTTGAGCGTTTTCACCCATTTCTGTACCAATCTCGATTAATTTATTTCCCATCGTATCTAATCCATCAATAACTTCTACTATACCTTCTTGAAAATTCTCACTTTGTTTATTTGCAATTTCCTCTACAAGAGTGACTGGGCTTAAAATACTGTAAATTGAATCATTCATTTGTATAGCACTCTCAAGCCCTTTCATATGAGCTAAATTTTCAGGAGTGAGTAAATTATCTGATTCATATAATACGATAACAGATTCCCCACCAAACTCTTCTTCTAACATTAAGTTGTCCTGATACACATCTGTACTACTTTTTACTAACGTATCATTCCCTGTGGCCATGTGTACATTCTTTACTCCGATTACCAATAATATGACAATGATAATTGTGATGAATATTGACTTTATCGGAAAATTTTGTAATAAACTTGCAATCCGTTTCAGCATATTCCTTCATTTCCTCCCCCGCAGTAAGTGGTGTGATAATAACTTAAAATCCAAATGTAAGTTACCACTAACATACATAATAACAGCAAAAATTTGAGCTGTAAAGAAAAACATAAACGATAAATGTAATAGCATCGCTTATCAAATCCTATTTTCGTTTATAAAACTATTTAAAAATGCCTTTCTCATATTGAGAAAGGCACTCTAAATAGTTATGTTGTTTGGGGGTCTCTTACAACTCTATTTTCGAATCCATAGCGTTTGATGGTGAATGTAACAATGATACCAAAAATGATAAATGCCAAGAGACTTGAAATTACAGTTCCTATTCCTGCCTCCCAAGGTAATGTAACTTTTCCCTGTGAAGCGTTTAGAGGAATTACAATAGCCCAAATAATCACTCCCCAAATTACCCCAGTAACAAAAGTATTCAATTGTTGGACAAATTCTACTTTCCTTATAATGAATAGCAAAATATATCCGGCTACTTGGCCTGCAAGAATGTGAGTTAATAGCTGAAAGGCAGTTAATTTTGCTCCCATTTGAGATATCCCAATATTTTCTGCCAACATAACGATACCAGCTCGGATTAAAGAACCAATCAAAAACCCTAGCGAATACTTAATATACAAATTGCTACCTCCTTTTTTAGATATTATTCTCTTTATTGCAGAGTTTTATAAGGTACAAGGTTCAAAAATTACTTTAATCTTTTGTGCTGAAACTGCATCATTTAAATACAAAAAACAAAACACACTTGAAACTAATTATTTACGAATTGGGTATATTAGAATTGGGGTGATCTCAATGAAAGGAATAAATTTGAAGGGTGTTAATCATAGCGAATATTGTTGCTTTAATACCTTTACCAACAAGGACTGAATTTTAAACGATAAAAAGGAAATCCTATGTAATGAGGTGATAAAATTGGATACAGAACATTTGGCAAAATTAACTTCTGCTGAAATTGCCGCACTATGGACACAGTATATTAACGAAACGGCGAGTATCTGTTTTCATAAACATATGGTTGAACATATTGTAGACAAAGATATTTTAGATGTATTTGAATACGCATTGTCTCTTAGTACTAAACATTTGGAAAGAATACAAGAATTCTTACAAAGTGAAAATTTTCCGATACCCATAGGTTTTACAGATAACGACTATACACCAAATTCGCCACGTCTTTTTTCCGATGTTTTATGTTTAAACTTTTTAAATATCATGTCTTTACATGGTTTGCACGGGTACAGTGGGGCAATAACAACATCTGCACGGTTGGATGTTCGTGATTATTTTACTGAATGTCTTGCTAGTGCAACTGAATTATGTAATCGTACAAAGAATATATTACAAGAAAAAGGTCTGTATTACCGTCCTCCTGTGATAAATCCGCCTGCGAGAGCAGAATATATAGTAGATAAGAAATTCTTATCTGGTTGGCTTGGAGAAAAAAGACCTGTAAGCTGTGTTGAAATAACACAAATTTATTTTAATACTAAAAAAACCATAATTGCAAAGACTTTCGCAGTCCTAGCATGTCAGGTTGTAAAATCTGATAAAATGAAAAAGTTCTTACAGAAGGCAAGTAAAACGGCGGATGAACATATAAACACGTTTACCGAAGTATTAAGTAAAGAAAATCTTCCAAGTCCACCATTATTTGATGCAGAAATTACTAATTCTACAGTTTCACCTTTTTCTGAAAAACTATTGATGTACCAAATTGGATTTTTAGTCTCCACGGCAATGACTTATTACGGCACAGGATTGTCAGCTTCACCAAGACGAGATTTATCTCTAAAGTATATGTCGACAATTATGGGCGGTTTAAAATTAGCAAACGAATGGACTTCTTTAATGATAAAGAGTAACTGGCTTGAACAACCACCACTAGCGGAAGATAGAAGTAAGTTGGCGGAATCAAAAAAATGAGAAAACTCAGGGCAACTAATGAATTTTGAATGGGGTTCTAATTGGAAAGCCATTTTTATATTTGGTGAATTATATGTGAAGAATTGTACTAAGTCTTGTTTTAATGATGATCTTCATTATTAAATTTCATTAGTTGCAAGGTTTTATCTTTTTTAGGCTTTCGTATGTTAACTTTGGGATACATACTTTCAGGATCCCCTCCCTTATTTTATTAAATTTATTTAAAGATTAGAAATATACTTTTAGGTAACTAGATATCTAGTTATCTGAGA
>JBDNRM010000046.1:0-23154 GCA_047718615.1 Bacillus sp. (in: firmicutes)
AGTTAGTATAAAATCTATTAATAAAATTTTACATAATATAGGTTCAAATTATATTATTAAAGAATTTGATGAAAGAAATTGGATTTATTTATCTCAAGATTAAAATATAAACATATAGAAATTTCAAAAAGCTATAAACCTTTTTATATCAGGGATTATAGCTTTTTTTATTCTCCCTTGTTTTAAGATAGAGAATAGTAAGGGGGTGCGAGGGCTTCCCCAACAAGGAAATCGTTCGCAATATCTTAGACGATAAGTTTAAGATCACAATCTAGCGAATACGAATGGAACAACAACGCTGGTTTAGGTTATGCCATTTTAGGAGCATAAAAAATATTTTTCTCTCACCTCGCTTGCGCTTTTCTTATTTTTGAAGGAAAAAAATATGTGTTAAACGGAGAAGGAGGGTTCAGGACAAGTGATTCATGAAAGAACCAGAACGTCCACTCCCTCTCCTACTTCTTTAAAAAAATCATTTCATCATAACTTGTCCGGCATCATCATATAAATGAAGCAATGTGTGCTAGGAGTTTGATTGAGAAAGGACGATCATGATGAATCGAAAATGGCTTGTAGTTTGTATGACGGGATCGCTGCTTACAGGAGCGGGTGGAACCTATATTGGAATGAGTAGTTTTTATAAAGAAAAGCTAGAAGCGAATAGTTATACAAAGGATGGGGGACATACAGATTCATTAACAAAGGTGGAAACCGCTTATGACTTGATTTTTAACAATTATGTAGAAAAGGTGGACAAAAAGAAGCTGGAAGAAGGGGCTATTAAAGGCATGCTTTCTACATTAGATGATCCTTATTCTGTTTACATGGATAAAGACACAGCAAAGCAGTTTGACCAAGCATTAGATCCTTCCTTTGAAGGGATTGGTGCAGAGGTGAGCACAGAAGATGGAAAAATTGTGATTGTTGCACCAATAAAAGGCTCTCCGGCAGAAAAAGCAGGGGTAAAACCAAATGATGAAATTGTAAAAGTAGACGGGCAAAACGTAAAGGGAGAGGATTTGTATGAGGTAATTAAAAAAATCAGAGGAAAAAAAGGCTCTAAAGTGGAGTTGGAAATTGTTCGATCTGGTTTAGATAATCCTCTTACTATGTCGGTTGTGCGGGATGAAGTGCCACAAATAACCGTGTATTCTTCGATAAAAAGAGAGGGAGGAGAAAATATTGGCTATTTGCAGATCACCTCTTTTTCTGAAGAAACCGCTTCTGAGTTCGATAATGCAATGAAGGCATTAGAAAAAAAGGGGATTTCTGGTTTAGTTCTAGATGTCCGAGGCAATCCTGGTGGACTTCTTTCTAGTGTAAATAGTATTTTAGAAGAGTTTGTTACGGAACAAAAGCCGTATGTGCAAATTGAACATCGGGATGGACAAAAAGAAACATATTACTCGCATTTAAAAACTAAAAAAGACTATCCAGTTGTCGTGCTTGTAGATAAAGGAAGTGCATCGGCTTCTGAAATTTTAGCAGGTGCTTTAAAAGAAGCAGCAAATTATACATTAATCGGTGAAAAAACATTTGGCAAAGGGACCGTTCAACAAGCTGTTCCAATGGATGATGGCAGCAAAATAAAATTAACCTTATTTAAATGGCTGACACCAGATGGAAATTGGATTCATAAAAAAGGAATAGAGCCAAATTTAGAAGTAGAGCAGACGGAGCTCTATCAAACACATCCATTACAAATAAAAGAAACATTAAAAGTAGAAAATAATGATGAACAAGTAAAATACGCACAGGAGATATTAACGAGCTTAGGCTACAGAACAGACAGAGAAGACGGCTATTACAGCACCCAAACGGAAACAGCAGTAAGAGCTTTTCAGCATCAAAATGGCCTGCAGGCAACAGGCATGATTGATACACAAACTGCTGCGAAAATGCAGGAAGAAGTTCGGTCAGAGATGAAAAAAGAAGAAAATGATATACAGCTGCAAACAGCACTGCGGTATATTGTGAAGTGAAAATAATGATCAAATAGTAATTTAATGGTGGAAATGTTATTGTAACTTTGAGTAATTTCAACTGAAGTTTTATTGACCAAATTTCTTAAACTTTATTCTTTATTGTTTCATTTTTCTATAGGAAAGAACCACCAAGAAGGAATCTCTCCTGGTGGTTCTTTCCTTTTATTGATTCAAAATGCTATCCTCTAGCATTAATTTTTCATCGCCATATACCCTTGTAATATGTGTTTTTCCCCAATTGCATAATGCGTCTAGAATACTTTCTAAGCTTTTTCCGTATTCGCTTAATTCATATTCGACTTTTGGAGGGATTTGCTGGTAGATAATGCGGTTGATAACGCCGTCTTCTTCTAGTTCACGAAGCTGCTGTGTCAGCATTTTTTGTGTAATGTTTGGCATCAGTCGTTTTAACTCACTCGTCCGTTTTTTTCCATGAGTCAAATGACAAAGGATGACACATTTCCATTTCCCGCCGATCACCTCAAGCGTTGCTTCTACCGAAATATTGTATTTTTTATTTTGATTTTCCGCTTTTTTAACCGACATGTCCATAACCATTTCCTTTCATTGTAATTATTAGACAATCATGCAAATGAAAATTCGCACTATGAAGACTGAAGATAGGCAGTTTTCCGTTTAAAGGTAAGAAAGTATAAAGTTTTTCAAACTAGATTAGTGTCTAGCTCCAGCGCCTAGCCCCTGTGAAAGATAACCTCCTGCCTCTAAAAGTAAAGAACACTTTTTGAGTCAGGAGAACATTTTTCTTCGGGGCTGAGCAAGGGCGCTTGCGCTTTTCTTATGTTTGATGCACAGATCAGGTTGAATACACGAAGACTCCTGCGGAAAGTGAAGTGTATTCAATTTGCGGACTCTATTCAGAATAGCTAATAAAAATTGAACTTCCTTCAAAATAGGAAAGGAGATTTGTTTGCGAATGTATAGGCACTAAAAAGTACCTATATACCTTTTTAGTTCCTACATTACTTGAAAGTGCGTACTTTTTTTATTTGTCTATATGATTCATAATAACACTTGCCGGCAGAATTGCAATTTAAATTTATTTTTCGATAACATTCGGTCACTTGTGAGAATGTATATAGTTTTTTTATAAAAGAGAGGAGGATATTATGGCTTTAAATAAAAGTAGCATCTTAGCATTATTGGCTTTAGCAATAAGTGCTTTTGCAATAGGCACAACTGAATTTATCAGCGTTGGATTGCTGCCGCTCATTTCAGATGATCTAGGTATATCCATTACAACGGCTGGTCTTACTGTATCTATCTATGCATTAGGCGTTACGGTAGGTGCACCAGTCCTCACTTCTTTAACATCTAATATGCAAAGGAAATCATTGCTGCTTTGGATTATGGTTATTTTTATCCTTGGTAATAGTATTGCTGCAATGGCTACAAATATAACTGTTTTGCTTATTGCACGAATTATTTCGGCATTTGCTCATGGAGTGTTTATGTCTATTGGTTCTACTATTGCGGCAGATGTTGTGCCAAAGGATAAAAGAGCAACTGCTATTTCTATTATGTTTACTGGATTAACGGTTGCAACGGTAACAGGAGTTCCTTTAGGGACATTTCTTGGTCAGCAATATGGCTGGAGACTTGCCTTTATTGCGATTGTAATCATTGGTATTATTGCCTTTATTGCCAATAGCATTCTAGTTCCATCTAATTTGCAAAAGGGCAGCAAGGTAACTTTTAGCGATCAAATCAAACTCGTGCGAAACGGCCGTTTATTGCTAATGTTTATCATCACGGCGTTAGGTTATGGCGGTACATTTGTTGTCTTTACGTATTTATCACCGCTACTTCATGAGATAACAGGCTTTAAAGAAGGAACGGTTGCAGTCATATTGCTTGTATATGGAATAGCGATTGCGATTGGCAATATGATTGGCGGAAAACTTTCAAATAAAAACCCATTGCTGGCATTGTTCTATATGTTCCTTATTCAAGCAATTGTGTTATTTATTTTATTGGCGACCATTCCATTTAAAGTAGCCGGGCTTATCACAATATTCTTTATGGGATTATTAGCTTTTATGAATGTTCCAGGCTTGCAGGTGTATGTCGTTATACTTGCAGAACGTTTTGTACCAACTGCAGTAAATGTGGCATCGGCAATTAATATTGCAGCATTTAATGCTGGCATCGCAATTGGTGCTTATTTAGGAGGAATCGTTACAGATCAGCTTGGAATAATCCATACTACATGGGTTGGCGGAATAATGGTTGTATTAGCCGTTATTTTGACAGGTTATAGTTTAATGCTAGAAAAAAGAACTCCACAAAAGGAAGAATACTAATCCAAAACGAATAGAAAAGAGGAAAAATGAGATGACAAACTTACAATCAACGGTTGCATTAACAAATGGAGTAAAAATGCCTTGGTTAGGTTTAGGCGTATTTAAAGTAGAAGATGGGGAAACAACAACTTATTCTGTGTCTACTGCAATAAAAAATGGCTATAGAAGCATTGATACTGCAGCTATTTATGATAATGAAACTGGTGTTGGTAAAGGGATTGCAGAAGGAATTGCAGCTGCTGGCATTAAAAGAGAAGATTTATTTATTACATCAAAGGTTTGGAATGATGATTTAGGATATGAAGAAACTTTAAAAGCATTTGATGTAAGCTTAGAAAAATTAGGATTAGATTATTTAGATCTATATCTGATTCATTGGCCAAAAGAAGGAAAATATAAAGATGCGTGGAAAGCAATGGAAACATTATATAAAGCGGGAAAAATAAAAGCAATTGGTGTAAGTAACTTTCAAATTCATCATTTAGAAGATTTGATAAAAGACGCGGAAATTAAACCGATGATTAATCAAGTGGAGTTACATCCACGATTAACACAAAAAGAACTTATAAGCTTCTGTCAAAAACATGATATACAAGTAGAAGCATGGTCTCCATTAATGCAAGGTCAGTTATTGGATAATGAAGACTTACAAAAAATTGCTGAGAAATATAATAAATCAGTTGCACAAGTTATCATTCGCTGGGATCTGCAAAATAATATTATTACAATTCCGAAATCAATTAAGGAACACAGAATTATTGAAAATGGCAATGTCTTTGATTTTGTGTTAACAAAGGAAGAAATAGAATTGATTGATTCACTGAATCAAGATACAAGAGTAGGGCCAGATCCAGATAACTTCGATTTTTAATAGGATAAATAGATTTAATGATGCTGAAAAGAAGTTCTCTCGATGAGTCCGCAGTCAGAATACACTTCGCTTTCCTGTGGGTGAGTGCCGAGCCTCCTCGCTGTGCTGTGGGGTCTCGTCTTTCTCACATTCCCACGGGAGTCTTCGTGTGTTCTGACTGCTCTATGCTAGTTATATTAGACTATAAAATAAAGCGGGTATCTGCTTCTTTTCATGTACCATGGTACGAATTTTATTAGTGTAGGTGTCGACCCAAGGAGAAAAATATTTCTTCTTGGGTTATTTTTTTTGTTTTTGTATAGAGTGTTAATGTGAGATTCGCAGTTGAATTGTTTCCACTGTAAAGCGTTGATCTGGTTAGTAGGACTGGTCTCTATGAATCATATTTCAGTTGGAGTTTATGTGTTTTTCCCTTGTTTTGATCTGTGAATAAGGTTTATTTTATTACGGTCTTTTTTTAAGCTATTTTATAAAGAGTTGATGTTTACTAAGAATGTTACTGGGAAGGGGAAAGTTTGTTAGGGAGAAAGTAACTCAAGATAATACCTATTTTGAGAACTTTACTATATAATATTTTTAGAATAAACATGAGATAATAAATAGGAGGTAGCTAATTTGAAAGTTGGCGTTATCGTATTAGGGATTTTTCCAGCAGGAGTAAAACAAATTATTTATAAGCTTTATAATGAATTATCACCGAAGCATCAATTGATTGGGCTGGAGATAGGGAAAGATGAAAAGGTTCTTTATCAGGAATTAAAACCAACCAGTGATTCTCCTTATCTAGGTAACTCGATGTTGAAATTATCTGTAACGAACCATATAGCTAATTGGGAAGAAATTTTTGCAGGAATGGATGTTGCAATTATTGTTGGAAATCAACAAGCAAAAGCAGAATGGGAAAAAGAATTGGCAGCTAGCAAAAAAGTCCGATCTTTATTTGTACCAGTTTCTATACATAATAATATAGAAGATTCCGAATGGTCATTAGGCTACGATACAGCACTTAACAGTATTACTCAAAATATATTAAAGGTACAAGATACGATTCATTCTTTAAAATATGACAAACCAAGATTGTTTGGTTTTTCGATAGAAGGACAGCCTCCAACTCATATGCTGAAAGATATTTCGATAGCGGTTGATGGATATTATGTAGCAAATGAATATAAAGCAGATGAAATCATGCAGTTGAATGATGCTATCTCTAAATCCTTTAATAGTTCGAATACTTCCAATGTTTTGATTTATAATGTGTCATTAGCAAATGTCGTGGAAAATGAAGTGGTTAGCAAAGTAGATGCTGATTGGAAATATGCAGAAATTGATGAAGCATTATGCATGGGGACAAATCCAACTGCCATTGACCGGATAATAGCAAATCAATTAGCGGAAGGCATTTTGCAGTGGACTGCCAATGACCAACAAACAGGCGAATTGACTGTGCAAAAAGATGGCGTTATCTTTAAAAGTACGAAAGCTTGAACAAATGCACAGAGTGAAAAACAAAATATAACCTAAAACTGCCAGACCATCCCTAATTTTTGAGGAGGTCTGGTTTTTTTACTATTGATAAGAGATACGTTGCTTTTGGATGAATGCTGTCCATCATCTCAATATGAATCAAAAACCAACAAAAAATAAATTAATTATCACCACCAGTATGTATTTCTACTGTAAAGATTCTTCGTGTTTTATAAAAATATAAGAATTTAGGCAAAGGTTTTCATTGTTGTTGTCATCGTAAAAAGTATCTTTCCCTATTGTTTTTCCCTGAAAGAAGTATGTTTAACAAATGCTTATCCGGGAACAGGTTCCATATAATTAAAATGGAAGGGAGTTTTACTTATGACAGAAAAAAGACCAACGTCACAACCACCACAAACACAAAACCAACAACCAGGCATTGAATCGGAAATGATGCCAAATCCTCATTTTGCTAATAATCTAGCAGGTGTTTCACATAAACTGAAAGGAAAAGTAGCACTCGTAACAGGAGGAGACAGCGGAATCGGAAGAGCTGTATCTATTGCATTTGCCAAAGAAGGAGCAGATGTAGCGATTAACTATTTAAATGAGCATGATGACGCGGAAAAAACGAAGAAGTTTGTAGAAGAAGCAGGAGGAAAGTGCGTTCTAATTCCAGGAGATGTTGGAAATAAAGCGTTTTGTCAGGAGCTTGTCGATCAAACTGTTCAAGAATTAGGAGCATTGGATATTCTTGTTAATAATGCAGCAGAACAGCATCCAAAGAATAGTATAAAAGAAATTAGTGAAGAGCAATTGGAACGTACATATCGTACGAATATTTTTTCTATGTTCTTTATGACACAAGCAGCATTAGATCATATGAAGCCAGGAAGCTCCATTATTAATACAACATCGGTTGCAGCTTATAAAGGAAATCCACAGATTATTGATTATTCTTCTACAAAAGGTGCGATTACGACATTTACCCGTGCTTTATCAGGGTCATTAGCAGATCAAGGAATTAGAGTAAATGGAGTTGCCCCAGGTGAAATCTGGACACCACTTATTCCAGCAACCTTTACGGAAGAAATGGTAGAAAATTTTGGTCAAACAGTGCCAATGAAACGAGCAGGTCAACCAGAAGAGCTTGCACCAAGTTATGTATTTTTAGCTTCTGATGATGCATCTTATGTAACGGGACAAGTTTTCCATATTAATGGCGGAATGATTATTAATGGATAAATCGAGGGCTTGTTATCCATGAATATTAAATGAATGTTCATGAGACTCCTGATTAAAAAATGAACTGACAAGATTCTCTACAACGAGGAACCTTGTCAGTTCGTATGTAAGAAGCAAGTGATAAAATACAGAAAACATGGGCTTACTATTTGGAGGGGCGACACCCGTGAAAAGAAGCAGATTTCTATGTTGTTTTATTATCTCTAGCAGCCTGAATATACGAAGATTCCCCCGTGAATGCACGAAAGACGAGACTCCAACCATAGTGCATGCGACGAGAAAAATCGACGCTCGCCCGCAAAGTCTTATGCAGGCTGTGAATGGTTTGAGAACACCTATTTTCGGTAAACATCCAGATGTGCTAAAGGCATCGAGATGATTGCAAATGTCTCCTTTCTCTTGTTATAAAAAATTAATTTCCATAAATAAGAGGTGGTCTCGATGTTAGTCCTTAGTTTTTTCCTTGCATTAACAATTGTTATTGTCCACTTATTGTCCACTAATTTTCGTTTTTTGTCCCATGTTCCGAGAAGTAAATATCTATCCTTTTTTGCAGGGATTTCTGTTGCTTTTGTTTTTGTTGAAGTGCTTCCAAATTTAAATAAACATCAACAAAATATAGAAATGGCTAGCCAGTTTAAATGGATTTCTTTATTTCAAAACCATGCGTACCTAGTTGCAATGATTGGTTTTTCCGTATTTTACGGATTGCAGAGACTATTGATTTTTTATAAAAAAGGGAGAAATAGTGAATATGTAACAGTAAGGGTTTTTTGGATCCACATTGCTTCCTACTTTATATATAATGGATTGATTGGCTATATATTGCATGATGAAGACTTTGGTACGGTAAAAGGAATGTTATTTTATTTTTTTGCTGTATTGGTGCATATTATTTCCAATGATCGTGGCCTTCGGGATACTCATAAACATACATACGATAAAATTGGAAGAAAGCTGCTTTCCAGTGCGGTTATGATTGGCTGGTTTGCAGGAGGAATAATAGAAATATCTCAACCTGCATTATCTACTGTTTTTGCCTTTCTTTCAGGGGGAATGATTATTAATGCAATGAAGGAAGAATTGCCAAAAGAAAACCAAAGTAGTTTTGTAACCTTTACTATAGGATGTATTTTATATACCGCCCTATTGCTTGCTTCTGAATAAAAGATAAAGTACTTAACATCTAATTTAAAGTAGGTGTGAACAGGGAAGATAAATTTAACTATTTTTACTATATCTTTTATATCTTTGCAGAAAAAGTAAGACACAGACTTTCTATTAAAGACTTTGTAGAATATAATAGAATAATAGAATGAACATCCTTCCATCTGTATCTTAAATTGATCGGTGCATTTCATTTAGAATAAACAATGCATAGAAACGTTTATTCATGAAATGGTTGTTTATTGAAGGTGTTTTTTATTTGCAATATTATACCTCTTTTTAAAAGAATAAACATAAAAAGTTTTTTTATTTAAAGTCTTCGTAAAAGGTAGGTGTCCTAAATGGGGCAAGAGTGGCTGTTTGAATTTTTAAAAGGAACCAGTAAGTTTTTTCTAAATCCAATTTTATATTTTTCGCTTTTATTGGCTGCATATATAGGGGTTACGAGAGTGAAAAAAGAACGAAAGTATTTTTCCGTTCGTGCTCAAAATGCTTATTTTGAACTGAAGCAATTATTGCCAATAGGGCTGATAATAGGATTATGTTTATCCGTTTTATCTGTTTTAGTTGTACTTGTTGTTCCAATGGAGTTAGTTATTTATGTAAGCTTCATAGCTATTTTGGGCAGTTTACTTTTTAAAACAAGATTGCTTTCACCTGTATATACAGTTGGCTTTGGAATACTATTAAGTATCATTTCTTTATATCAAAAATGGGATTTCTTCTTATTTTCGCAAAGTAATATAGACAGAGAAACGTATATTTTTCCAACAGCTATTATTCTTTTAGGTTTTTTACTCGTTGCGGAAGGAATCTTAATTCAAAAGAACGGTGTAAAAGGAACTTCTCCCCGCTTGAAAAAAAGCAAAAGGGGTCAGTCTATTGGTGTACATATTTCAGAACGAGTTTGGCTAGTGCCACTATTCCTTTTTATTCCACACGGAGTTCTCTCTATTCCAATTGAAGGATGGCCGGCATTTACAGTAGGAAACCAAACGTATTCCCTTATTTTAGTACCGTTTTTAATAGGATTTAAACAGGAAATAGTTGGCATGCATCCAGCTTTTGCGGTAAAAGCGGTTGGCAAGCATATTGTAGGATTAGGAATTATTATTACTTTAAGCGCTGTTGCAGCATATTTCTTGCCAGTTGCAGCTATTGCCAGTGTTTTGGTAGCTATGATAGGTCGTGAATGGATTTCTAAAAGACAAAAAACGAAAGAAAAAAATGAAACCATTTATTTTTCACGAAAAAATAATGGGGTAATGATTTTAGGAATTGTTCCAGATTCGCCTGCAGATAAAATGGAGCTAAAGGTGGGCGAATTAATAACAAAAGTAAATAATATTTTGGTTCATGACAAATGGGAGCTATATAAAGCATTGCAGCGGAACTCTGCACACTGCAAGCTGGAAGTGCTTGATATACACGGAGAAGTCCGTTTCGTACAGCGGGCATTATATGAAGGCGATCATCATGAACTCGGGTTGCTGTTAATTCAAGAGAAGCAATTTAAAGGAAATGCAGCAGTGTGATGGAATAAATGCTACCAAACTTACTCGCGCTTTAGTTGAATGAAAAGCCTTGCTATCTACTCGATGATGAGATGGATAGCAAGGCTTTTATTATAGAAAAAAGCCTGAAATTTGGATTATACCAAAGATACGGATGGTATCAATGCGTAGACATATTCAACAAAACGCGGATGAAAAGAAGCAGGTTTCTTAAGTTTATAAGCAGGGAGCAGTCGACTTCTGTGGGAATTGCGAGATAGGCGAGACCTTGAAGGAGCATGCGCCGAGGAGGCTCAAGCGTAGCCCCACGGAAAGTGACGTGTATTCAGACTGCGGACTATTTGAGAGAGCTAAACCCTATTTTCAGGGTAGAGCAATACAATTGATTAGTAGGTTAAGAAAAGATGAAAAGTAACATGAGACAATCTTTAACAGTCATATAGTAAAGAAAAAATAATTAAGGTGGGAGTAAATGACGATATATGAAAATAACCAAGCTTGTTTTGTCGTTTTCATACCATTTGCCACAATCAAACGATTTTTTATCATGGATATGGTAATCGGAACTGTCGCATTTTATTTTTTTAAAATAATGTGTAATCATATTCTTTTGGACAGCATTGCATCAATGGCTGTTACCGAGACAATGAAAAGAATTCAGAAACACCTCTTTAAATAATGTATACTAGTAGTGGTTGTTCAAAAAGTCCGATAAAAAAGGCACATCGAATTTCTTCGTTGACTTCGTTTTCGTTTCACACGTTGCTTACAGGATCTTCAACTAAAAACGCTCACATCCTTTTTATCCTATTTTAGAACACGGACTAGTAGCTATTTACTTATCGAATATTCATGTCACACATAGAAAAATACAGTAAGGGGGATAAAGATGCATGAAAATTTAATATTAGCTTTTGGATTAACCTTATTTGCTGGTCTTGCTACAGGAATTGGCAGCATGTTGTCCTTTTTTACCTCTACAACCAATACGAAATTTTTATCATGGATGCTTGGATTTTCTGCTGGGGTGATGATTTATGTATCCATGATTGAAATATTTTTCAAAGCAAAAGTCGCGCTTGTAGATGCTTTAGGTAATCAATTAGGAAATTGGTTAACAGTAGGAGGTTTTTTCGCTGGAATTTTAATTATTGCACTTATTGATCGGTTTGTTCCAGAACAAGGGAATCCCCATGAACCAAAAAAAGTGGAGGATATTAATTCATTAAATGTTGTGGAAAAAAAAGATCAATCGCTCCTGAAAATGGGGACGTTTACAGCATTAGCGATAGCGATTCATAATTTTCCAGAAGGAATTGCCACATTTACAGCAGCATTGGAAGATCCAGGGCTTGGGATAGCGATAGCAGTAGCCATTGCTATTCACAATATTCCAGAGGGAATTGCCGTTGCCGTGCCAATTTATTTTGCAACGGGGGATCGGAAAAAAGCGTTCAAGTTATCCTTTTTATCAGGACTGGCAGAACCGGTTGGAGCAATAATTGCTTTTCTGATTTTAATGCCATTTTTGAATGATGTGATGTTTGGCTTGATTTTTGCAGCAGTTGCAGGAATCATGGTGTTTATATCATTGGATGAATTATTGCCTGCAGCAAAAAAATATGATGAAGGCCATTTATCTATTTATGGATTGATTGCTGGCATGGCTGTTATGGCAGTAAGCTTATTATTGTTTATATAAAATAGAAAAAAGATGAATGAAAAAAGAAAATAGTCTCTTTTTCGTTCATCTTTTTTTATGCCTTAAGACGCTCTTGACTCCTGTTTCCTTGCTGTTTTTTTGGAAGCAAATAACCTCCAGCCTGTCATAAAGGCACCTACTAAACAAAGCATAGTCGAGCCAATAAAAACAACATGCATCCCTTTTAAAAAGATATCAGGTCTGTTTGGTATGAGTGCCGTTACCCTGTAGCCAGCCTGCATGCTCATAACAGAAAACAAAATACTTGTCGCTAAAGAAATTCCGACGATCATACCTAAATTTCTGACAAGGGAATTAATACTGCCTGCAATGCCTAATTGCTTTTTAGAAACGGTAGACATTACTAATGAATTGTTTGGCGATTGAAATAAACCGGAGCTCGCTCCAAGCAGGATAATCCATAAAGCTACGGTTGTAAGAGAACTTTCTTCATGTAGATACGTTAAGCCAATTTGCGCTGCAACCATTAATAATAGACCGGCAAATGTAATGATTTGTCCGCCGATTTTATCGGAAAGACTTCCGCTTAAGGGCGCAACAACTGCCATGGTAATCGGGAAAAGCATAAGAAGATACCCAGCATGTAATGGAGATAGCCCCAAAATACTTTGTGTATAAAACGGTGCTAAAATATTAAAACAGAAATTAGCAACAAATACTAAAAATCCACAAACAATACTAATGGAAAACAAGGAGTTTTTAAAGATAGATAAATGAAGCATTGGACTTTTCGACTTTGATTCAATAAGGAAGAAAAGAATCAAGGTAAGTGCTCCCAAACCAAATGAAACAAGGATGAATATATTGCTATACCCCTTTTGCTGCCCTAATAATAGGCCTGTGAAAAGGAATAGAATCGATAAAGCAAATAAAAGGCTGCCTGGAATATCGATGGCTGCATTTGTTTTTGTTGTATCTTTCGGCAATAAATTCCAAGCAAGAGTAATCGCCAAAATGCCGATAGGAATGTTTATCCAAAAAATATATTCCCAGCCAAGACTAGAAAGAATCACGCCACCGAGACTCGGGCCAGCAATACTGCCTAATGATACAAATGTGCCGATGAGCCCTAATGCTTTTCCACGTTCTTTTGGAGGAAAGATTTCAGTGACAATGCCTTGGCTATTTGCCATCGTCATGGATGCACCAACTGCTTGAATAACACGGGAAATAATTAAAAAAGATAAAGAGGTGCTAAACCCACAAAGGAAGGAACCAATAATAAAAATAATCGAACCATATTTAAAGATTTTTATCTTTCCTACTGTATCTCCTAGCTTTCCGAAGAAAAGAATAGCGGCACAAATCGTCATTAAATAACTGCTGACAATCCATTCTGCCTTTGCAAAAGGAAGATGCAATTCATGTGACATGGTAGGCAATGCAATATTGACGATGCTTGCATCTAATGTCGCCATAAAGGTAAATAAGTTGAGAATTATTAAAATAATCCAGCGTTTATTATGCACAGATTGCTCATTTAATGGAGCTTTGTATTTCGTACGCAAATGGTTCACCTCCTTATCATAATGTTCACTATACCGGCAATTATGTCATCCTGAGAATATTCGGATAGTATTTTTTTATTAGAAGATCGTTGCATATGCAACTATTCGTATTCATTGTAAAATAAAATAGTTGCGTATGCAACCAATTTATTTTATTCTACATAAGGTAGAAATATACTTACAGCAATGAGGTGATGAAATTGAAGGACATGCCATTAGGGAGATTAGTATCATTGATTCATCGACAAAATCAGAAATTCCTTTCCAAAGAGTTTAAAACATATCGAATTGGAAATGGAGGACAATACGCATTTCTAAAAACAATTATTTTACAGCCAGGAATAAATCAAGATGAGTTAAGTTCCTTCTTAAAATTTGATAAAGGAACGACTGCTAGAGCAGTAAAGCAATTGGTGGAGGCTGGATATATAAAGAAGACAATTGACCAAAAAGACAGACGTTCCAATAATCTTTTTCCTACAGAAAAGGCGATTGAAGTTTATCCAGCGATACAAGCCATTTTGCAAAAATTAAATGAAGAAGTGACCAAAAACTTATCAGCCGAAGAAGAAGAACAGTTAATTCATTTGCTGCAGAAAATATATGTAAAATAAAATATTCTCCATAAAAAGGAGAGTTATCTGTAACCATAATGATCAGAAAAATACGCTATTGTCGAAATTGTATGCATTCTGAGCTTGTCCAGCCTGAAAATAAGTAATATAAGGGATTTTTTACAGAAGGTGTTTTTGGTCATTCGAACATTCTTGATTTAATATCTCTAATTCTAGTTTCATTTTTTCTGTTTCCAATAAGAAGTTCTCATGCTTCCTTTTTTCCAGTTCTATTTGATCCTTCAACATCGTTTGTTTTAACTTAGTTTGTTTATGTAAATGGTCTGTTAAAATGCTAATAACAATAGGCACCATTACCAGAGCAGTAACTGTTATCATGTCAATTCCTCCTATATCTTTACGATGGATTGGATAGTGGTAGATGTTTGGCTCCGTACGATTCTGATTATTAATACGTAAAATAGGTAGTAATAGTTTCAATTGTTTTTATAAACATATGCGGAACTGTAAAGAAACACATTTTTTTGTAAGCGGTAACAATAGCTGTAATTTTTTATATATGGTTTATATTTGGTGAATTAGAAAAAGTTCCTAAAAATTTTTTTGAATAAGTAAAGCATGAAAAGAAAAGATAAAGGAGTAGCGAAAATACAACTAACAGGAGGAGAAAATAATGACTGTAATTAATAATGTCAAACAAACTGTTGCTGGGTTGAAAAGTGCACAGGCAAGTTTAGAAACCTTTGCCTTAGCTACAGATAATCAAACTGCAAAGCAGCTTTATCAAAATGCAGCACAACAAACACAGCAAGTTATCGATACTTTAAATCCACGAGTACAAGAAATTGAACAAGAAGAACCACAATATTCACAACAATAACAGTTATCTAGGTATGATTGGTTTCATTGCCAATCATACCTAACGAAAAGGAGATTGCTTATGACTGTAGCATCAAATGTTAAACAAACATTAGCAAGCTTAAAAGGCATTGAATCACAGCTATCCACCTTTGCTATTCATTCTATGGAGGAAGAAGCACAAAAAAACTTTCATGAAGCAATGGTATTAGTTGGTGAAATAAAAAATGATATTCAATTAAGAGTATATGCATTGGAAAGAGAAGAAAACGAATATAGTTCATCTTAATAAAAGGGAGTTGAGAAGATGATAACAGGTTTAGAAGTAGTATTCCGCGCATTTTTATTTGTCATCATTCTTTTTATAACAGCGAAACTATTAGGGAAAAAGCATATATCACAGCTATCATTGTTTGAGTACATAGCAGGAATCACACTTGGTGATATTGCTGGGGAAGTTATTTTAAGTAAAGAAACTAAAATTGTCCATGGTCTATTAGGGATATTTGTATTTGGTATTGTTTCTTATTTAGCAGATGTAATTTCATTAAAAAGTAAAACGTTGAGAAATGTTATTGAGGGTACTGGAACGGTTTTGGTGGAAAATGGAAAACTATTAGAAGAAAATTTGAAAAAAGAAAAATATACAATTGATGATTTCTTTACCCTTTTGAGACAAAAAAATGTATTTAGTTTGTCAGAAGTGGAATATGCTGTGCTTGAACCAAAAGGTATGTTAAGCGTCATGTTGAAGAAAGAAAATCGTCCGCTGACACCTAAAGACGTAAAAATGCAAATGCCCAATGAAAAGGTGCCACAAACGATTATCATGGATGGAAAAATTTTGTTTGAACCGTTGAGTAAGGCGGGGAAAACAATGGATTGGTTAGAAATAGAGTTAAACAAACTAAACATCACACTTGAAAATGTTTTTTTAGGACAAGTGAATTCATATGGTGAATTATCCGTTGATATTTTTGATGATCAAATAAAATTGGCAACACCACAAGAACGTCCACTGCTACTCGCAACGATAAAAAAAATACAGGCTGATTTAGAAACTTACGCTTTGCAAACGGAAAATATAAAGGCAAAGGAAATGTATGCAAAAAACGCGGAGAAAATGGTGGAAGTAGAAAGATCTGTTAAAGTATATTTAGAAAATTAGGGGATAAAGAAAGCGCAGATGCCCTTGCTTGTTCGGTTTCGCGGGGCAAGCACCGAACTGCTTGGTTGGTACACTCCTGCTTATTTTCTTGTAACTCGCAGGAGTCTCGTGTCCCCGCCATTCCAAAGCAACAGGATGCGTGTTTTCAAATTCTTCCCTACTCCGTTTTTAAATAAATAAATTTCAGCTATATTCTATTGATAATAGCGATAATACTGCAGGTATATGTTTTTTATTAACACTCTCCCCCTTGTTTTATTCTCCCTTCATCATTTTCAATTAAAGTGCGCGTGTGCTACGGCTTAATTTTTGAGCATCAGAACGTATGGTAATCATACGACTTTTTAACAACCTCTTAAAGACTTAGCTACCCTCTGTATTCTTGTATCGTATACAATATGATAAAGAAGATTTATTTCCTTTCCGTTATGTGCTAACAAAAAGTAGTGAAAATGGATTTGTAGGAAGGTCTATATTAACATTAGTCGTATGTAGAAACACAAGAGTTGGACAGATAATGGCAAGTGGAGGTAGTAACTTGAATGAAAAAGCAGTAGTAGGAGAAAAAGCAGCAACAGAGTTTATTAAAGATGGCATGACGGTAGGATTAGGCACTGGATCAACTGTTTATTATACGATTGTAAAAATAGCGGAGCAAATCAAAAATGGAATGCATATTAAAGGTGTTCCCACATCCGTGCAAACGGAAAATTTAGCAACAAATCTTGGCATACCCTTAGTGAAAATAGATGAGATAGAAAAAATTGATCTTGCAATTGACGGGGCGGATGAAATAGACCTTCAATTTAATGCTATTAAAGGGGGAGGCGGAGCATTATTAAGAGAAAAGATCATAGCAGCTGCAGCTGAAAAATTTATCGTTGTAGCAGATTCAACTAAGGTTGTACCCTTTCTTGGGAAATTTCCTTTACCTGTAGAGGTTATTCCATTTGGTGCTGGATTAACGGAGAAGCATATTCGGAGATTGGGATGTACAACGGCATTCCGACATCAAAAGGATACTAAATTTGTAACGGATAATGGAAATTATATTATTGATTGCAGCTTTCCAAGCATTCAAAACCCAATGGAATTGGAAATAGCCTTAAATAAAATTCCTGGTGTAGTGGAAAACGGATTATTTGTTCAAACAGCAGATCATATCATTACATTAGATACTAATAAGAAAATTATTATTTTATAAGAAAAGATTATGTCTTTATGCAAGCATATAATAGTGGATAAAGTGAAATTTTAAGTTAGGAATTTTCTTCCTAATGTATTCTTTTTTCTGTATTTACAATATTTTTGTGTCTTTTTCTTTGTATACATTTCTTTATTTAGAATTTAGTTATATCATCATAAGGGGAATAGTCCAAAATGCGAATAATCGTTTAAACATAATAAGGATGAATTTTTCTATTGACTAACTCCAGCGCCTAGCTCCTGTGAATATTGCCTCCAGCCTCTAAAAGTAAAAAACACTTTTTGAGTCAGGAGAACATTTTTCTTCGGAGCTAAACAAGGCGCCCCGAGCTTTTCTTAAAATATACGGAGATGTGAAGGCATTCTCTGTTTGATGATAAAGGAGAATACGAATGACGTTAAAAGATGAAGCATTGCGAATGCACCAAGAAAAACAAGGGAAGTTAGAAGTGAATGCAAAAGTGGAAGTGAAAAATGCTCATGATCTAAGCTTAGCATATTCTCCAGGAGTGGCAGAGCCGTGTAAAGCTATTTATGAAAATCCTGAATCCGTATATGATTATACGATGAAGGGGAATATGGTTGGTGTTGTTACGAATGGTACGGCAGTTCTTGGATTGGGTAATATTGGTGCCGCCGCATCCTTGCCAGTAATGGAAGGGAAAGCAATTCTTTTTAAAAGTTTTGCAGGCGTGGATGCATTTCCAATTGCTTTGGATACAACGGATGTAGATAAAGTAGTGGAAACCGTTACGTTATTAGCTCCGACATTTGGGGGAATTAACTTAGAGGATATTGCAGCACCGCAATGTTTTGAAATTGAAGAAAGATTAAAAGCAGCGTTGGATATTCCAGTATTTCATGATGACCAGCATGGAACAGCGATTGTAACGCTGGCAGGTCTAGTAAATGCATTGAAAATAGTAAAAAAAGAGATGAAAGACTTAAAAATAGTATTAAATGGCGCTGGAGCAGCTGGGATTGCCATTACAAAGCTTTTATATTCATACGGTGTTACCAATATGATAATGTGTGACACAAAGGGAGCTATTTATGATGGCAGACCTGAAGGCATGAATAAAGTAAAATCTGCTGTAGCTGCCTATACAAATGTAAAAAAAGAATCCGGTTCATTAGAGGACGTTATTAAAAACGCGGATGTATTTATTGGTGTTTCTGTAGCTGGTGCATTAACACAAGCTATGGTCCAATCAATGAATAAGGACGCTATTATATTTGCGATGGCAAATCCGGTACCTGAAATTAATCCAGAGGATGCAAAATCAGCTGGTGCAAAAGTAGTTGGAACAGGACGCTCTGATTTTCCTAACCAAGTAAATAATGTGTTAGCTTTCCCAGGAATTTTCCGAGGAGCATTGGATGTTCGTGCAACGGATATTAATGAAGAAATGAAAAAAGCAGCAGTTGAAGCTATTGCAAGTTTAATAACAGATACTGAATTAACTGAAGATTATGTTATCCCAAGTCCATTTGATCCACGTGTAGCTCCAGCCGTATCAAAAGCAGTCGCAGCAGCAGCTTTAGCTTCTAATGTGGCAAGAGTGAAAGTAGATCAAAGTAAATAACACTAGTTTTATAGCAAACTCCTACAGGATTAGCAAAAAATAGCAGGAGTCTTATCCTTCGACCAGCTGCGCGTCCACGGAAAGCGCAGTGTATTCCGTCCGTAGACTATTTATGAGCGCTTGTTTTAAGGAAAGATATAATTTTGTTTATGCTTGAAAAAGGTGCATCCAATAAGCCAATTAATCGGCTATTGGATGCACCTTTTTATGTGATTGCGGTTCTATTATATTCTATCTTAAAGCTTAATTAATTTGCTTTTCCGAATGTTTCTGCGTTTGAAAGGGAAGTGCTTTTCTTTTTCGTTTTAACATTAAATAATAGATTTAGGAGGATAGCTGCTAAACTTCCAGTAATAATTCCATCACTTACAATAATGCGAATGCTTGATGGGAGTTGTGCAAATAAATCTGGAACAGCAGTGGCTCCTAAACCAATTGAAATGGAACAAGCCATTACCAATAAATTAGCATGATTATTAAAGTCAACGGTACTTAGCATCTTAATTCCTGAAGATACGACCATTCCGAACATAACAACTGTTGCTCCTCCTAAAATGGCAGTAGGAATAACGGTTGCAAAAGCAGCAATCTTTGGAATAAGACCTAAAAATACTAAAATACCACCAGCTGCAACGACAACATTTGGCGTTTTTACTTTAGACAGCTGAACGAGTCCAACATTTTGTGCAAAAGTATTATATGGAAAAGCATTAAAGATTCCTCCAAGCGTAATAGCTAATCCTTCAGCACGGTAACCTCTCGTTAAATCCTTTTCATTAATAGGGATATTACATATTTTACTTAGTGCAAAGAATACACCCGTTGATTCAATAACAATTACTATTCCGACAATTAGCATCGTAATAATAGGGCCAATTTCGAATGTTGGTGTTCCAAAATAAAATACTTTCGGAAGATGAAACCAGCTAGCATCAGCTACAGCAGTAAAATTAACCTTCCCAAGCATCGCGGCAACAACTGTACCAAAAATAATGCCAATTAGAACGGATAATGACTGTAAATAACCTTTTGCAAAACGATTAAGAAGCAGGATAAATAGCAGTACACCAAAGGAAAGACTCAAGTTTTCAAGGGAGCCAAAATCCTTGCTTGTAGCGCCGCCACCCATATTTTTAATACCAGTCGGAATCAGTGACAACCCAATAATGGTAACGACAGTTCCAATAACTACAGGTGGAAAAAGTTTTGTGATTTTACTAAAAAATGGTGCGAAAATAACAATAAAGAGACCAGTGAAAATAATTGCGCCATATATGGCAGAAACACCGTATGTAGTACCAATCGAAATCATCGGTGTCACAGCAACAAACGAGCTTCCGAGGACTACTGGAAGACCAATGCCTAAATATTTATTTTTCCATGCTTGCAGCAAAGTGGCAATTCCGCATGTTAATAAATCGATCGCTACTAAATAGGATAGCTGCTCAGCTGTTAAGTTTAATGCTCTTCCTACTAATAATGGAACCAAGATAGCGCCTGCATACATAGCAAGAACATGTTGAAGACCTAAAGAAAATAGTTTCATACTACCGTTTTTCGTATTGCTCAATGCAATCTCCCCTTTTATGTATATAGTGTTAAAAAATCTGACAAAATAAGTAAACTTTAATAACATCATAAAAGGAAGGAGAAGATAAGTCATTGGTTAAATTAAACAAACTATTTAGAAAATATAGTATATTTTCTAAAGAACGATCCTTCAAATAGCAAATCAATTAAAAAGTAGCCTGCTAAAGAACATTTTATTTATTTGCACCACGGCCCGTGAAAAAAAGCAGTTTCTCTAAGTTCTTTGGTATTTTGAAGTAGGGAGCAGCCGGAATACACGAAGACTCCTATGGGAATTGCGGGACAGACGAGACCCCGCAGCGAAGCGAGGAGGCTCGGCGCCCGCCCCATGGAAAGCGAAGTGTATGCAGGCTGCGGACTATTCGAGAGAGCCAAATCCATTTTTCAGGATAGACACCTATGCAAACAAATTTGCACCACGGCCCGTGAAAAGAAGCAGTTTCTCTAAGTTCTTTGGTATTTTGAAGCAGGGAGCAGCCGGAATACACGAAGACTCCCGTGGGAATGCGAGAAAGACGAGACCCCGCAGCAAAGCGAGGAGGCTCGGCGCTCGCCCACAGGAAAGCGAAGTGTATGCAGGCTGCGGACTAATTGAGCGTGCAGCGAAGCCTTAAAACAATGATCATCTTGTCTGTAAAATAGATTTTATTCGAAACGCTAACCGCAAGTGAAAAGTTAAATCCGCATCTTTTAAGCTTCTCCCTAATAACTCTTCACATTTCTCAAGACGATAAATAACAGTATTCCGATGCACAAACAACCTTTTAGCAGTTTCAGATATTTGACAATGAGTCTCTAAATAAACAGATAAAGTATTAAGTAAAATTTGTTCTTCTTCCTGCTGCTGTTGAACAGAAAAACCTTGAAAGATATGATCATAAAACTCCAGTAAGTCCTTCATTGGAATAATACGAAGCATTTCAGAAACATCTTTTGGTCGATGTGCTTGAATGAATTGCATATTTCCAGAAAGTTGCCCGGTATGAAAAGCACTTACTGCTTCTTTATAGGCATTTGGCACATTAAACAGATTATGTCCAACGTTGCTTATCCCAAAGGAAATAGTTTTTTTGAAGATATTTACAATATAATCTTGCAGCTCTTTTAAATAAGGGATAAGCATGTTGTCAATATCTAATCGCTGCTCAGGCACTTCCATGATAAGAATGCACATATCCCCTTTTAAGAATAAGTGAACAGGGAAAGGCGCCTTAGTCATTTCAGTTTCTAAAAATTCATAAATATAATCCGTCTCTAAATGGTATTGTGTAAAACTTTTTTGTTTTTCTTCTTGATCTATTTTCCCAATAATTATTATATTAGGCTGATCTCTTTTTAATTGAAATTCTTTTGCTCTATTTTCAATTTCCTCTTTAGAAGTAAAAGACTCCTCGACAAAATGAAGAAAAAACTCATTTCTTGCACGTCTAGCATACTGTTTTAACGTATTTTCTCTCATCAATTCAAAGGATAATACATTTGTAGCTTGTTCAATTAATAAAAGAAGGCTTTGTTCATGTATGGGAATATTGCCAAGAACAACTAAATAAGCTGGTTTTCCTATATGTGTAAGTACAGGGAAAATACTAACGGTTTCTTCTGTATGCCGTATGGTAAAACAAGTATTTGGCGTATTTTTCAATAAAAGTTGATAACCTCTCGCATACAATTGGGTGATTTGATTTTCAACCGGATATTTAGATTGGGAAGATGAATGGATTTGAAAATGCTGATCAAATAGAATCACTTTTTGACCAATCATATTCGACAATTCATCTAGAAGCTTTCGTATGCCTTTTCCTTTTAAAATATGTTGAGTGAATCTCCGATGTATTTCAAAGGCAGTGGTTAATTCTGTTGTCCGTTGATCTAAAATATAATTTAATGTTGCATTTACAATTTCTCCAAGTGACATCTCCAATGGAATTTCCACTATTGGAAATCCATGATCATTGGCGAACTGTATTGCTTCATCTGGAATTTCGGATAAAAAACGTTTTGTTTTAATTCCTAACGCAGTACAGTTTTGTTTATGCATTTGTTTAACAAGTTTTACAATACTATATGGTTCATCCTTTAAATGGTAGGCAGTTGTAATAAGAAAGTCATTTGGATTGAGATAATGCATGATATCAGGGGCGTCCATCATGGTGATGTTTTTAATCTCTTTATGAAGCCCTGAATCACCAGCGGCAACTTTTATATGTTGAAATAAAGGTTTATTTAAGATTTCGATTAGTTTCATATTCCCCTCCGTTTATGTTAAGAAAGATAACATTGTAAAATTATTATCTTTCATTATACCTTTACCTTTAGTTGTTTTGCACAAAAAAAATCGATAATTCTAACATTTTTTCTAATGTAATGTAG
>JBDNRM010000047.1:0-23125 GCA_047718615.1 Bacillus sp. (in: firmicutes)
CTATATATAATATTTTTATTATGATTACCTCAAAAATAGCATACATGAAAAAAATACCACTTGAATAATCCCTCCTAATGGTTATGTTTCTTCCTGTTGGTAGATGAACTACCGAAACAAACTACAACTTAGGAGGAGCACATCATGAAATCAACAATTAAAAAACCTTCCAATAACATCCGTACAAATACCGAGAAAGCGATCAATCGGTTGAAACAAAGAGGGCTTGCATCATGAGTAAAATCCAAGTCCAAGACATCGATAAGCTACGACAAACAACTCAAACAGGATTTCTATCTCCTTTTCTTTTTAATAGCTTCCTAGACTACCAGCAACAAAGGAGAAATCGTAATGGTATCAAACAAAGATGACCTCTATTTCCCTGGGCAAAAAAAAGGCTGGATTCGTATCTTAATAAAAAGAGAGCAATCTCAAGGTCCAGTCCAAACAAAAGTTAATTTATTTGATGACGAACAAGACCGTTTCTTTACTATAAAGAAACGAAGAAATAAATCTGCTAAAAGGTCGATACAAGAAGACAATGTAGAACAGCTATGTTTTAACTTATTTAATGCTGTAATAGATTCAAGTATACAAATAGCCTCTCCCTGTCAATGCTGATAGGAGGAGGTGTTTTTTATGAGAAAACGAGTACAAATAAGAACTGCTGAAGGAAGCAATGACGCAACAAATGTGTGGATTAATCATCTAGTTAATCGAATTATTATCGAACAGCTACATTTACCATATCGGCTGCAAGCAAAGCTTCTATATGAAACAATGCCCAAAACAAAAGAAAAGAAATGAGGAATAATTATAGTACAAAAAAACTCCACGTATTTTTCCGACGAGTTAGTACTGCTGGCCAAGACATTATTACACAAGAAGCTGCAGATTTACCTTATCGTGAAAAATTGTTACCAGAAGAAGTATACATTGTAAATGAAAATGCCATTTCTGCTAATAAACTTTCTGTTAATCAACGTCCTGAAATGGAAAAGGTTATTTCATTAATAAAACAAGATAAAGTTCATACATTATATGCTTTTGATCGAACACGCCTTTTTCGTGATCATTATGAAGGAATGTGGTTTAGTGATATACGAATCAAGCATAGCGTTGAATTGGTATTTACTTCGGAAGGAAATGGCCACCTTCCCTCCACAGACGATATTTTCCTAGAAGGAATTCTTTCCATGTTTAGTGATATAGAAGGAAAAAATATTGCTCGTAGAAGTGAAGAAACTAGAAGACGTTATCCTCCAAGAAAATTAGGATATATATAAGAGCCAGAAACAAAAAAATACAGAAAAGATCCATTAAAACAGGAATTAATTACAGCATACTTTCAATCCTTAAAAGAAGTTGCTTCAACGGAACAACTAGCAGCACTTATTGAGGAATATCGAAAAAAACTAAAAACAAGAAATGAACGTCTTATTGACATAATAAAGGACCCTTTTTACGCAGCGTATGATTTGCACAAAGGCGAAGATAGACTTTCACATGTAGAACCTTACTTGCAACTAAATGAATATTTTAATTTTCAAGAAAGGCTTGGTTCACATCTAGAGGAATATAGAGAACAGATTGATCAACTAAATACTCAAAATATCTTTATACCCCGTTGTGGATATTGTCAAAAACCAATGAATTATTGGAAGGACAATTTAAATCAGTATGCCTTTTATAGTTGCTCTAACAAGCATCAAAAAGTAACGGTGCCATTTCAGGAATTTGTCCAAATCATTCAATTAACTCTAGAGGAAATTGTTACTAACCTAGATTCTAAGAAACTGCTTAATCATTCTATTACTAGATTGCGTCAAATAAAAAAAGAGTTCGAAATAAAATATACCAGCATTTCTCATCAATTAATGGAACTAACCGAACAATTACTCTTAAATACTGCCACTGCTAACGACTGGAAACGCTCTGATGAATATAAAAAGCTATCTCAATTAAAGGAAGAACAACATCTTCTTGTAAAAGAATTGGAAGAAAAGGAACAATTGCTCGAGGAAAACAAGGAAGTAGTGGATGCAGTTAATAAATATCTACACGATCGTTGTAAATTAGACCCATCACTTCTCTACTCCATGTTTATTAAAGACGTCTTCATTTACGAAGACTTTATTGATTTTGAAGTATGTAAATTTGATTACCTAGAAAACATGCAAAGCGATTTTATATATAAAGGGGAGCATTTAGCATGAATTTAGCTTTTGGTTATATCCGCAGATCATCTTATAAACAACAAGAAAATAATAGTCTAGAGCTGCAGAAGTCGCATATTAAAGAGTATGCTCAAAGAAATAACTTCACCGTTCCAGATGAATTTATGATAATCGAAGACGTAACAAGTGCATTTTCTAAACGTGCAAATCAACGAAAAGAACTGATGCGTTTAAAAAATATGATGATTGAAACAAAAGTGCCTCGAGTTATATTTTACGAAGAATCTCGTATGGATCGAACTGGCTATACATTTGTTTTAGATTTTTATCGCCCATTGCAGGCAATTTTTCCTGAAGTAGAAGTATATACAACAAATGAGACAGAACCTTTTAATCCAAACAATCCTAGAACTCAAATTGCATTATTACTTTTCCGTCAAGAATCAGAAATTAAATCGGAACGTGCAGTCGCAAGACTTTTAGCTGACTTGGGAGATGATGATATTATCCGGCCAGGTGCAAAAGTACCGTATGGATACAATCAAGTAAACAAAAAGCTTGTTCCAAATGAAAAAGGAGAAATCGTATCCTTTATCTACTTTCTTCAAAGCTGGGGAACTTCTATGGGAAAGATCGCATCCATTTTAAATAATGCTTCTATCCCTGCTCCTCAAGGTGGTATTTGGCGCTCTAGTACAGTAGAGAATATTCTTAAAAATCCTGTTTATACAGGGAAAGTTGTATGGACTATCCATAAAGGAAAAAGCAAGAAGCCACATGAATTAATTGATAGGCACGAGCCATTAATCGATACCTTTTTACTGCAATTAAATGAAAACAATATAAAACTGCAAAATGAATTTGGTAGGCTTGATACCCCTTTTCTTTTTTTAAATAAGCTTTCTTGCAGACATTGTCATGAAAAGCTTGTTACTCAAAACGGTTCTACAACTAGAAAAGGGAAAAAATACTTTTATCAGTATTATGTTTGTAAAAATTGCAACTACAAAATAGATATAAATGATGTACATGAAAAGCTACAAACTAGAATCCTTAATCACATTCACCAACTTTATAATAATGAAGAAACTCAATCAAACACAATGAGCTACCTTTTAAAGCTGGATCAATCTATAAAGGAAAATATAGTAAAAACAGAAGAACACATTGACAAAATAGCGTTTGCTAATGAACAGTCTGACAGAGAACTCCAAGAATTCATAGATACACTAAACAATAAATATATTGCCATTCTAAAAGATCTCATTAGGAGTCAACATACTGTTCAAGAACTAATGGAAGGTGTTGAATCTGGTTTGTTTTTTGAACGTTTTAAGCAAGTCCTACAACTACAGCTTGGGGATGCAGAAAAAAGACTAATGAATCTGTACTTCATTGATCAAATTCTCATCTCACCAGATAAACCCTTTCAAATAAATTATAGAAACAATGTTTTTGAAAGTTTTATACTGCCAACTTCAGGACAAAGTACCGAACACAAATAAACCTAGCTAGTTAAACTACCGAACAATTAACAACATCTAAATTACTAAAAAAAATAAATCTGTTCTTCCCCCTTGTTACAAGGGGTTTTCCTTAGCAGTTGTTCGGTAATTCATCTAAATTGGTATACCAATTTGGATAAAAAACAGAAAAACATTATTAGTATAGGCAAAGAACCGAAACTATAAACACAATAAGGGGAATTTAAATTATGAATAACTTTGAAGTTTTAACAGCACAAGATATCGCAAAAATACTAAAAGTCTCTCGCGCAACCGCTTATGAAATCATGGAACGAGATGATTTCCCAACAATACGAATTGGCAGAAACAAACGAGTAATGGCACACGAGTTTGCAACTTGGATTGAAAATCAAACAAATAAACAAACCGCTTAAGGAGGAATACACATCATGTCAGTCAGAAAAATAGATAACAATTGGACTTTTAGAATTGATGTAGGTAAACATCCTATTACAGGTAGTCGAAAGCAAGTATATCGTGGAGGTTTCCGGACTAAGAAGGAAGCTGAACTTGCAAAGGCTGAATTTATAGCTCAATTGAAAAAAGAAGGATATTTCCCTACTCAATCAGAACTAATGGAAGACTTCATAATTAAATGGCTTAATACAGTTTACAAGCATGAAGTACAACCAACAACATTTGAACGAGCAAAAAGTATTGTAGAAAATCATATACTTCCTGCCTTTACAAAAAAGGAAGTCAGTTCGATTAAAACCTATGACGTTCAACAATTTTTATCAAGCAAATCAAATGACGGTCTTTCACCTGCCACCGTCAAAATCATTCGCAATCTTCTTAGCAAGGCATTTCAAACAGCGATTGATTGGGAGTTAATCAATGGGAATCCAACAGAACGAGTAAAAGGGCCTTCTATCGTTAAAAAAGAAAAAGAAATATGGACATCAGAAGAAGCGAAAACATTCCTAGAAAGTTGTGATGAACTTCGGTGGACTGTTGCTTTTTCATTGGGTTTGCATACTGGAATGCGCCGCGGTGAAATCCTTGCACTTAAATGGGAAAATATTAATTTCGAGAAACAAACAGTAAAAATTAAAGAATCTCTTGCCTACACAAAAGAGCATGGACTTACTTTTAATACGCCCAAAACTTCTAACTCTTATCGCGAAGTCGTTCTACCTGCTAGCATTATAGAGTTGCTGAAACAACACAAATCCGAACAAAATATAATGAAACAGCGCATGGGTACCTCCTACCACCAGTTCAATCTGGTTGTTTCTACAGCGGATGGCAAACCTATACATCCACGCAATTTAGCGAGAACATTCGATAGATTAATTGAAAAAGCAGGCATTAAGAAAATATCAATACACGGCTTACGTCATACAAATGCAACACTCCTCATGAAACAAGGAATAAACCCTAAAATTGTTAGTGAGCGTCTTGGTCATGCTAATGTCGGCATTACGTTAGATATTTACTCTCATACCGATTTGGACATGCAAGTAGAATCTGCTGCTAAATTAGAAGAAATGCTAGGTTAGTATGCACCTAGCATTTTTCTACTCTTTTTCAACTAATAGCCCATTTTAATAATCGTCTATTTAAATTTGTAAAATAATTAGAAAAGTAAGTAGATCCTTTGATACATATGTTATAATATAGAAAAATTTAACAAAAGAGAGGGAGATTATCCTATTGAAGAAGCATACAAAGAAATTAATGATTTTCTTTCCAATTCTTGCTATCGTAATTATTGGTGCTATTTTTGATTACAAGTCAATAAATCAGGATAAAACTGAATCCAATACATATGAGGATAACAATACTTCTGATGATTCCATTCAAACGATTAACAATAACATAGAATCTGATTCACCTTATACAGAAGAAGAATTAGAGAATAATCCACCCTACACAGAAGAAGAACTAGAGAATGATTCAACTGCTCCTTCTACAAATCCTGATGACTATAATGCTGATGGTGAATACGTACCAGAGGATGGCCCCACTAATAATCCAGCAGATTATAACTCAGATGGGGAATACAAACCAGCAGAGGATATGACACAAGAAGAAATTGAACAAGAACTTATGGATATGTTAGATCAGTAGAAAAGATAAATCTCGTTTGTTAGGGCTATTTATCTGTCTTATCATTAATAGTATCCTTTAGTGTGTAATGTAGCTATGTCAGAACTGACGCTTTAGAAATGCTAGGCCTTTATTTGTTTGATAAGGTTGGTTTTGAGTAAAAAATCAGATTGAGGTGTTAGTCCTATGAATAATAAAATGATAAACCTATACGTCGATGATTTAAGAGACTGTCCGAACGGCTATACAATTGCAAGAAACATGGAAGAAGCAATACATTATTTTGAAAACTATAAAATTCATATTCTTTCCCTTGACCATGATTTAGGAGAAGATTCGGATGGAAACTTGTTGCCAACTGGATATGATTTGGTGAAATATATCTGTGAAAATGGGTTGCGTGCTGATAAAATCTACCTTCATACTGATAATGGAGTTGGAAGAGAAAATATGTTTCATACTCTTAAAGCAGCTCAAAGAAGAGGCTTTATAGATAATGATATTGAGATATATCATTACTCCATTACTCCAAATAAGTACTCTGGATAATGAATGAATTACACTAACGCTAAATGGCTATACTGTTTAACACACCCTACCTCCATCTCAAACTTGGAGGTTTTTACATGTCGATTAAAAAAGTTGGGAAGGTTTGGTCATTTCGTATTGAGGCTGGGATAGATGATCGGACAGGTAAACGAAAACAGGTTTATCGAAGCGGCTTTAAAACAAAACGCGAAGCTTTAGAAGAAATGAATAGGTTAAAAATAGAAATACAAAATGGAGAATACAGTGAGCCTTCGAAAACCTTATTTAAGGATTATATTCAAAATTGGCTGCACAACACCTATAAATATGAAGTACAAGTTTCTTCTTTTGAATTAGGTGAAATTCTCGTTAGGGTTCATCTCATTCCATATTTTAAGGATACTCCTCTAAAAAAGATCACATCATATGACATTGATCAATTGTATGCTCAAAAATTAAACGATGGATTAGCAAACGCTACCGTCAAAAGAATGCACCATCTTTTATCGAAAGCATTACAGAAAGCTGTTAAATGGGGCTTAATAAAAAATAATCCAGCAAAAGATTCCTCCCCTCCTTCCGTTCATAAAAAACGAAAACAAATTTGGACTGTTGAAGAGGCCAAAGCCTTCCTTAAAGTTTGTGAACAAGAAAACGAACTTATTCCTTTTCTCTTGGCTATTTTTACTGGAATGCGTCGAGGGGAAATTTTAGCACTCAGATGGCAGAATGTCGATTTAATCAACGGTATCATTCATGTTGAGGAATCATTATCTCGTTCCAAAGCGAAGGGTTTATACGTTAAAGAAGTGAAAACTTCACATTCTGAACGGGATGTATATTTATCAGCTACCGTACGGGAAGTATTGATTAAATATAAGCAGCAACAAAAAAAGAATGAACGGGACTTGGTCATTCCATCCAAAAATGGAACGTATCTTGAGCCAAGAAATCTTCTTCGCAAATTTAAAGCTCTAACGAAGAAAGCAAACGTTCCTGCCATTCCCTTTCACAATTTAAGACACACGCATGCCACCATTTTAATGCGGATGGGTGAAAATCCAAAGGTAGTTAGCGAACGATTGGGACATGCTCGAGTTGGAATTACGTTGGATATTTACTCCCATACAAATGAAGAAATGCAAAAAAATACAGCCGATCGGTTTGATGATCGCTTCTGGACTTAATGGACAATACAGAAGAAAAATGAAGTAACGGAACCCTTGCTACTGTAAGACAAATTAACCGTTTGGTGCAGCTTCTGTGCAGTCTTTGTGCAATGTATAAAAATACAGGGAAATTTGTTATTTACTGAAAATATAGAAAAAGCCCAAATCCCTTGATATGAAAGGATTTGAGCCTTCTTAATTTAATGACCTGTGAGGGACTTGAACCCACGACCTCTTCCCTGTCAAAGCAAGTGCTCTCCCGCTGAGCTAACACCGCATATTTATTATTCCAGCCAGTCCCTGTCAAGGACGTATTCTCCCGCTGAACTATCAGATCGTTATAGAGGAGGAATTGTGGTATTCTCTAATATACTTCCAATTATATTACAATATCATAGCATAAAAAGATTATCTTTTACTACCATAATAAATTGATCATACGTTTGTTAAACGGTTTTTTGATGTGTTCCCTCTTTTTATTCGATTTTCTAATAGTCTAGAGAGAAAAATCGTTTATTCTATTTTATCTAATCCGTGCTGCATCTATTGCGAATGATGCAAAAGAATCCACATATTTTTTTGCATCATTCAGATGAACAATAAGCCACATTTAATGCGAATTTGCTACTAAATTATTCGTCCAAATAGCATCTGGAATTTCACGTCGTAATACAGGTATCACTTCTTCTGAAAAGAGCTCGATTTATTCCTTTTGTTCTACTTCGCTTAATCGCTCCCATCACTAATTCATCCAATCATCGCTTTTTTATAGTAGCGCTTCCTTCAATGCCTCCAGATCCACTTTAAATACCGCCTGATAGGATGCTTCTTGCTCGCTGTCACTGATTTCTACGACTGGCACATATCGGATACCGTATTTCACTTCTAATACATCTCTTAATTTGTCATTTTCTGTTACATCAATAGTTGAATAATCTAGCTTGTTGTCCTTTAAAAAAGACTTTACTTCCTCACAATAGCTGCATCCAACTTTGCTCCAAACTACTACTTTTTTTGTTTGACTCATCTGATTTCTACTCCTTCTCTCTTATTTATTTCTGACTGTCTATTCGGTTGAAATGCTTCTTTTAATAGTTGAAAAGAATAAATTCTTGTTTCCATATCTTCAATAGGTGTCCAAGCCATAATTTCATCTAGGTCATACTCTTCAGATAGTTGAAGAATTCTTTTTCTGACACTTTCTTTTGTTCCTGCAATATAGCCTGCTTTTTGCGTTTTAATCTGATAATCTAACTCCCCACTTTCGCTTATTAATTTCTCGGCTTGTTCAAATGTGCCGACATTTAAGCTTTTCCCGTTCGATAAAGTCACTTTTACAATTTCTTTTTGTTTTATATAAGAAAGTGCCTCTTCTTCTCTATCTGAAACCGCAATGGCTGCTGCTAATATAAAGGAGGTTTCAGCATTCTTAGGTGAGAGCTTTTGAAATCTAGCTCTAGCCTTTTTTAAAACTTCTTCCTCTCCATTAATAAAGAAAGCAAATACAAAGGAAATTCCTAATTTTGCAGCAAGCTCTGCACTTTCAACACTTCCTCCCAGCAGATAAAGTTCTGGATTTACCGTTGGAATTGGTGTTGCCTTTAGCTCACTAGCAGAAAGATTATAATCAGTTGATAAAAAGTGTTTTACATCCTTAAGCTTTTCTTCAAAGCTTTTTTGTTTATCTGTTTTATCTTCTTGTAATGCTTTTGTTGAAAAATTTAATCCACCCGGTGCTTTTCCAACACCTAAATCAACTCTATTTGAAGCTAGTGAAGATAATACATTGAATATTTCTGCTACCTTATAAGGACTATAATGCTGCAGCATTATACCGCCTGATCCAATTTTTATTTTTTTCGTTTTTGCCAATAAATAGCCAATAAGTGCTTCTGGTGCAGACCCAGCAACCGTTTCACTGTTATGATGTTCTGCTACCCAAAATCGGTGATAACCTAATTCATCTGCTGCTTCTGCAAGCCGAACGGTGTTTAACAAACCTTGTTCTGCTTTTTCCTTTTCTCCCACAAGACTCTGATCTAGAATACTTAACTTAATCGTCATAATTTCACCTTCACTGATTGAATAAAATCATTTAATACCGCTTGTAAGCGATTTCGGGATGCTTCATCTAACTGGTAGTTGTTATCCTGAAGCTTCGTTACTTGTGTATCAATAATAAAAGCCCCTGAAAGAATATTTGCTGCTCCAAGATTAGAAAGGATTGGTTTCAATGCATAATCAATCACCAGTAAATGACCAAATGTTCCTCCTAACACTAAAGGTAAAACTGTTTTATCTTTTAAGCCTTTTTGCGGTAGAAGATCGATATACGTTTTTAGAATTCCTGTATAGGATGCTTTATAAACTGGTGTAAGAAAGATAACCCCATCGCTATCTTCAATCTTTTGATTTGCTTCCTTAATTTGCGGATCATGGAAATTCGCTGAAATTAACGCTTCACTTGGAAGCTGATGCACTTGAATGACATCGACTTCCACTTCATAATCTTTTACATATTTTTTTGCGTAATTTAATACGCCAGTTAACCTAGAATAAATGGAGTTTCCTCCTGATACGATTGTTATTTTTGTCAAAATTAAAGTCTCCTCTCATAATCCCTTCTAAACCACTTGGAATAGTTGTTAATATAGATTATAATAAAACAAATATTGGTATATGTATAATCAGTAAAATTAAAGTTGCACTTTAAGATTTCTAAATTTCTGCAAAAGAGGTGTTTTCTCATTGGAAATACGAGCAATTAGAACCTTTACCACCATCATTAAGTTAGGTAATTTTCAAAAGGCCGCTGAAGCGCTAAATTATTCACAACCCACCATCACTCTACATATTAAGCATTTAGAAGAAGAGATAGGTGAAAAATTATTAGACCGAGGCAAAACACTAAAAATGACAGAAGCTGGCCGCCTTTTTTACGAGCGAGCGAATGCTTTATTAAAAGAGTACGACCGATTAGACAAAACATTGGAAGATTTAGAAGGAGGCAACGCTGGCTTAATTCGTATCGGCATTTCTGAACCAACAGCAAGTTTAGAGTTTCCTCCTATCCTATCGCTTTTTGTAAAGCAGCATCCTAAAGTGGAGGTCTCTATCTTTGTGGCAGACGCCAATACATTAAGTACCATGCTTTATAGGGACGAGATAGATTTCGCCATTTGTGGAGCTCCTGAAGTTACGATGGAAAATGTTTATAAACCGTTATATTACGATGATATCGTTATGCTTGTATTTGATTCTCATCGATTAGCTGAAAAGAAAGAAATTGAACTAAAAGATTTAAAAGATGAAACCTTTCTTTTCACCCCTAATAATTGTCCGATACGCATAAAAATGGAACAATCCATTGTTGAAGCAATCGGAACAAATTATAAAAAACTAGAGATCAGCAGCAGCATGTCCCATAAGCATTATGTGCAAAAAGGATTAGGAATTTCCCTTTTTACTCGTACGGCTCATTCCTTTCCTATACAAGGAACAAAAATAGTAGAAATCAAGGATATGGAGGCGGCTCCTGTAATCGGACTTCTGAAAAGAAATCACAGCAGTTTCGGCAAAGCTTCTACCAGCCTGCTCCAAATTATCGAAAACTACTTTTCAGAAAAATCTGCTAAGAAAAAACAATTGTTATCTAGGCATTAAAAGATGTTTACGAGTCCTTTATAAATAAAAAAATCCATTCTCCTCCTATCATTTCATAAGAAGAGAATGGATTTTTTCAACCTATTCATATTTGTGGGATATAAGCAGAAGATAGAAACTGCCCATTTAATTCTTTTAATGCTTGCTGCGCTAAATCAGCAAAGAAATGACTCGCAGGTAATATTGCTTCTTCATTTAAATGATATTTCGGATGATGAAGCCCATATTCTCCCGCTACACCAATATTGACGAAAGCACCTCGAATTTTTTGCTGGTAAAAGGCAAAATCCTCCCCACCAGAAGTTGGTTCAGCATCGACTACTTTATAGCCATTCTGCTCAGCGATTTGTTTAGCAAAGAGAGTCCATTCTTTATCATTTTGAACTGATGGTGGACCTGGATGCCATTTTAACAGCGCTTTTCCTCCATAGCTTTGTGAGATGCCTTTTAAAACTCTTTCTATTTTTTGGGGAATTGCTTCTCGTATTTCTTCCTTAAAGGTGCGCACCGTTCCTTCTAAATAAACAGATTCTGGAATGACATTCCAAGTATTCCCACCGTGTATTTGTGTTACACTAATGACAACACTTTCACTAGATTTTATTTCTCTGCTTACTATTGTTTGTAATCTGGAAATAATTTCAGATGCTATAATAATAGGATCTATTCCTTCCTCTGGTCTGGCCGCATGAGCTCCTTTTCCTGTCACTTCTATTTCAAATCGATCCACTCCCGCTGTTAAAACACCCTCTTTCGCTGCCAAAACACCTAATTCTTTAAGCGGATCATTATGCAATCCAAAAATCGCCTGCACTTTTTCTAACCCTTTCGTAGCAAGGATAGATTTCGCCCCATGCCCTGTTTCTTCAGCAGGCTGAAAAAGTATTCGAACCGTTCCTTTTAAATCTGCCTGTCTTTTCTTTAATAAATAGGCGGTGCCTAATATGACCGTAGTATGAAAATCATGTCCACAAGCATGCATCACACCAGGAACCTTTGATGAAAATGGTATATCTGCTTGTTCATTAATGGGAAGGGCGTCAATATCTGCACGTATCGCTATAACAGGACCAGTGGAATCCCCACTTATCTCGCCAATTATTCCCGTTTTCAACGGAAGATCGAGAATAGCAATCCCCGCTTCTTCCAGCCAAAGTCTTATTTTTTGGGTCGTTTTTACTTCTTCATTCGATAATTCTGGTTCTTCATGTAGATTTCTCCTTATGTGGATTAATTTTCTCTCTAATTCACTTTCTTCTTTCGTAAAAATGTCCAGAATCATCTTATCCTACTCCTTATCTTATAATGTAGAGAAGTTATTGCTCTTGTTTTCGCAAACTTCGCTGCAGTCGAACAAGTAAGTTTATTTCCGTTTTAAAAGACCCAAGTTCCGCAGGGATTCGTTCAGTCTTCCAAGGCTCGTTGGTGCTATATGCCTTTAATTCTCTTCAACTTATTACGCTCTATCTATTGAATTTAAGCATTTCACCTGTACTTTTTTGAATAAAATGACTTTTTCAGCAAGGTTTTTATTTAATTGGTTGTTTCAGAAATTGATTTTTCTTATACGCTATCCCTAAATTTTCTCGAAGTGTTTCCCCTTCGTACGCTTTATTGTAATAGCCTCTCTCTTCTAAAATCGGAATAATATGTTCAATTAGATCAGATAGTCCGCTTCCAAGAATTGGAGCTCCAAAAATAAACCCATCTGCAGCTCCACCATCAATCCAAGTGATAAGTTGATTGGCAACCTGCTCATACGTTCCAAAAAAAGCCGATTTAGGGGTGGTAACCTGCAGAGCAACTTCGCGAAGACTTAAATTGTTTTTCTTTGCCAGTTTTTTTATTGAATCTGTTGTTGAACGAAAACTATTCTCGCCAAGTTCTCCAATATCCGGAAAAGGTTCATCTAGTGGGAATACACTAAAGTCAAAGTGATCAAAAAATCTGCCTAAGTAATTTAATGCTTCTTCAATCGAAACGAGATTTTGAATAGCTTTGTATTTTTCCTCTGCTTCTTCTAACGTTTTCCCAACAATAGGATGTATTCCTGGGAATATTTTTATTTCCTCTTTATTTCTGCCTAAGCGAGCGGCTCGATTTTTGACATCATCATAAAATGCTTTTGCCTTTTCAAAAGAATCAGCATTTGTGAATACTGCATCTGCCTCTTTTGCAGCAAGATTTCGTCCCGTGTCTGATGCTCCAGCTTGAAAAATTACCGGCTGCCCTTGTTTGGAACGTTCAATATTTAAAGGACCTTTTACAGAAAAATGACGTCCTTTATGATTTAATGTGTGAAGCTTATCTCGATCAAAAAACAGACCAGTTTCTCGATCTCTTATAAATGCGTCATCTTCCCATGAATCCCAAAGCCCTTTTACAACTTCTAAATACTCTTCGGCAATTTCGTAACGCAGACTGTGTTCAGGATGTTTCCCTTTATTAAAGTTCTCAGCTGAACCTTCCAACGGAGAAGTAACAACATTCCAACCGGCTCTTCCCCCACTGATTTTATCTAATGAAGCAAACTGCCGAGCAATAGTAAATGGCTCGCTGTATGATGTAGATACAGTACCAACTAACCCAATTTTTTCTGTTACAGAAGCGAGAGCTGAAAGAATAGTTATTGGTTCAAACCGATTTAAAAAATGTGGGATTGACTTCTCATTGATATAAAGACCATCTGCTACAAACGCAAAACGAAATCCAGCAGATTCAGCTTGTTTTGCAATTTCTTGATAATATTCAATGTTTACACTCGCATCAGCAGGGACGTCTGGATGCTTCCATGCATTCATATGCCCTCCTGGTCCATGAAGCATTACACCAAATTGAACTTCTTTTTTTATTGTCATATTCTTCCTCTCCTTCATCCTTTTAAGTTTTCATTTTATCCTTACATCAAATGCAATCATCTTAGAAGGATATATAAAAAAAAGCAGCCGTTTTATTAAACCGACTAAACAAGTTGGAATAGTTGGTTGTGTGTTTATAATATAACAACAAAGAATAAATGTATAATCAGAAAAATTAAAGAGAAACTTTACTATTTTTAATAAAACCAATCAGGCGTGTAGATTAACCAACAACTCTCTAAAAAAAGGGTTTTAAATTCTGGTGAACTGCCCCCACTATGGTAATGTTTTTCGTGCACTAGAGGACAGAATTTTGGTTTTTTGTCCTAATTCACACTTTATCGGACAAACTCTTCTCTTTTCGCTGTTGTTTTGGTCCTGATTGCCTCTTTATCGGACAAATGTTCCTCTTTCTCTTTGTATTTTGGTCCTGATTCACACTTTTTTTGAATCTAAAATGCTTAACTTTTCATGCTTCTATGAAATGTGGCTGAATACATCCTCTTGGTAGCTTTCAAAAAAAATTTTAACAAAACCACCTAAACCACTTGGAATAGTTCATTTTTTCAATTATAATAAAAATATAAAATTCAGAACTTATCAGAACAGTGATTACCACTTTCTAAACAGCACACATACTAATATTACTTCTAGAACAAGCACTTCTATGTAATAAGTGAATAAAAAACAAATAAGGATCATTTAGGAGGACGAAGATGAGAAACGAAACAACGCAATTAAAAAAGAAAAACTTACTGATCAATAAACTAATCTGCTACGGAAACGATACGCTGGCTGTTTTAAATAATTTGTCCCTTCGAGAACTACAGGATAAATATTGTCAATATGAAATGTTTGCACATCCTCATGATGGATCAGGCTCTCTTATTTGGAGGAAAAAAAAGTAAATACTATCAAATATAAAAAACAACATCCCATCAAATTTCGATTAATTTGATGGGATGTTTTTCTTTTATTTAGTGGAAGCCACTCTCGATTCTTGTGACTGTTCGTTTAGATGAATTAATGCCTGTTCTGCTAAATCGGCAAAATAATGGCTTGCTGGTAGGATTGCCTCTTCTTGTAGATAATATTTTGGGTGATGCAATCCATATTCTCCAGCAACGCCAATATTGACAAATGCTCCTTTTATTTGCTGCTGATAAAAGGCAAAGTCCTCTCCGCCAGCAGTTGGCTCCACTTCTTCTACTTTATAGCCATTTTTTGCGGCAATTTGTTTTGCAAACTGTGTCCATTCCGGATCATTTTGAACAGAAGGTGGGCCGGGGTGCCATTTTAATATCGCCTCTCCCCCGTAGCTTGCGGCGATTCCCTTGATAATTCTTTCTATCTTCCCAGGAATTTCTTCTCTTACTTCTTGTTTAAATGTACGTACCGTTCCTTCTATATAAACAGATTCCGGGATAACATTCCATGTATGCCCAGCATGTATTTGAGTGACGCTGATAACAGCACTATCCATTGATTTAATCTCTCTGCTTATAATAGATTGTAATCTAGGAATAATTTCAGATGCCATCATAATCGGATCGATACCTTCCTCTGGTTTAGCGGCATGACATCCCTTGCCAGTTAATTCGATTTCGAACCGATCTACTCCAGCAGAAAAAATTCCTTCTTTTGTCGCCATCACCCCAAGCTCACTTAGTGGATCATTATGAAGCCCAAAGATAGCTTCTACTTTGTCTAATCCATTTGTAGAAAGAATTGATTTTGCCCCATGTCCCGTCTCTTCAGCTGGTTGAAACAGCACGCGAACAGTTCCCTTTAAACGCTCCTGTCTTTGCTTTAATAAATACGCTGCACCTAAAATAACAGATGTATGAAAATCGTGTCCACAAGCGTGCATCACACCAGAAACAGCCGATTTATAAGAAAAATCTGTTTGCTCTTGGATAGGTAGTGCATCAATATCTGCACGAATGGCTATAGTAGGACCAGATGAACTTCCTGATATCTCTCCGATTACACCCGTTTTTAGCGGAAGATCTAAAATAGAAATATCTCCTTCTTTTAACCAATTTGTTATTTTTTCCGTTGTTTTCACTTCTTCATTGGATAATTCAGGCTCTTCATGTAAATTTCTTCTAACTGCAATTAGTTTTTGTTCTAATTCTAATTGATTTACCACCAAAAACCACACTCCTTTTTTGCTTTCTATATGAATAAGTATAATAGAACTTTTCCTATAGTGGTGTGTTTTTAAGAATTTTCTATTACTTTAAGTGCGTGTTCAAAAAGGAGGATAAAAAGGACCGAGAAGTTCGAGGCGGTTTAGCTTTGAGCATCACAGCGTATGGTGTTAATACGTGAGAAGCGGAGAAGCAAACCAACGAAGAAATTCGATGTGTCATTTTTACCGGACTTTTTGAACAACCTCTTTAAAGAAAATTTCCCTGTTTATTCTATCATTCTTTTTCATTGACACTCCTATCAATATATGCGATGATACTCTTTGTTCATTTAGTTCGTATACGAACTATCCTTATCGAAACTATTTATTTTACCTATGAATTTATTTTGGTTAATACTGTAGAAAGGAGAAAAGAAACAGATGAAAGCTACATTTAATAACGAACTTATTCGATCATTCGCTAATATCAACAAAGCTTATTATCACCTTTTAAAGATGGATGCTGATCGAATGGACTTGACCGTCGTCCAATTAAAAGCGTTATATAGAATTTCCTATTGTCCTAGTATTAGTTTAGGAGAGCTTGCTGAAAATTTAAGATTAACCAAAAGTACGGTAAGCGGAGTGATTGATCGACTCGTACAGCGGGATTTTGTGTCACGCACAACACAGGTTAACGATAGAAGAGCGATTAATCTACAACTTACCGAAACTGGAAGCTCTAAACTAAAGGAACTGGTAGAAAAGGATTCCATTGTCGCACAGCGAGTAAAAGAAGTAATGGAATTGCCAGAAGAAGATATTCAAAAAATGCTTGATTTAAATGAAAAGATACTTACTATTTTAAACCGCTAGGGAGGATTTATTTTTATGAATGCAAAACGTATGGTATTAATTAATATTATCTTATTAATTGTATTAGTAGGTGGTGGATTTACTGGCTACTATTTCTATAATCAATCTGTTTCTTATATTTCAACAGATAATGCTCAAATTGCTGGACAACAAATTAGCATCGCAGCACCTGCTTCAGGAAAATTAACGAATTGGAATGGTGAAACAGGCGATACTTTTAGCAAAAATGAAAAAATTGGTACACTTGAAATGACTACTGAAACTGGAACAGCAAAAATGAATGTTACAGTCCCTGCGAACAGCACGATTGTTCAATCATCCGCTGTCGAGAATTCCTTTGTTGCTGCAGGTACACCTCTTGCAAAGGGCTATGATATGAATCATTTATGGGTAACAGCTAATATCGATGAAACAGATTTAAATGATGTAAAAACTGGCCAGGATGTTGATTTATATGTAGATGCTTATCCAAATACAACATTAACTGGAAAAGTTGATTCTTTAGGGTTAGCAACAGCTGGAACTTTCTCTTTATTGCCAACTAGCAATAGCTCAGGCAACTATACAAAAGAAACACAAGTTATTCCTGTAAAAATCTCCATTGATAATTATGGCGGATTAGATTTAGTACCTGGTATGAATGTAACTGTGCGAATCCATAAGTAGGTGATGACATGACCATATATATCGCAAGTTATGCTGTAATAAGTGTTTTACTATTAATTGTAGTTAACTATCTTATTCGAAAACAATCCAAGCGAAAAGTAATAAAAACGTCTGAAGTAGACGATAGCAGAAGAGAATCAACTGACTTTCCTTCATCAAATCATGATACAGATGAAATGGTGAAAGAAACATTGAATACGTCCGCGATTACAGAACCCGCATTAGAATATATTAGTGATTCTAATGATGCAGAAGAAGAAATCGCAACAAAAGCCAAAAACACGAAAACAGAAAATCCAAGCTATGAATTTGAAGGCAGCCGCGGGAAAATTATTGCTGCAGTTATGCTTGGAGCATTTGTAGCTATTCTCAATCAAACGCTATTGAATGTAGCTATTCCGCATATTATGAATGATCTAAACGTATCGACAAGTACTGTACAATGGCTATCAACAGGCTATATGTTAACAAACGGAATTTTCATCCCAATAACCCCTTTCCTAATTAATAAATTAGGAACAAGGAAGCTTCTCATTTTAGCAATGACTGCTTTTACAATCGGTTCTTTCGTTTGTTCCATTTCAACTGGGTTCTCCATGCTAATGGTAGGACGCGTTATTCAAGCAGCTGGTGCAGGTGTAATTATGCCGCTATTAATGACTGTTTTCTTAACGATTTTCCCTCCTGAAAAAAGAGGAACAGCAATGGGCATTATGGGAGTAGCCATGATATTTGCTCCTGCAATTGGTCCAACTTTATCCGGTTGGCTGATTGGTCATTATTCTTGGAGAATATTATTTGATATCGTGATTCCTTTTGGCATTATCGATCTCATTATTGCAACATTATGGATGAAAAATGTAACAAAATTAACAAATCCAACATTTGATACTTGGGGATTTCTTTCCTCCACCATCGGCTTAGGATTTTTGCTTTACGGATTTAGTGAAGCAGGTAATGATGGATGGGACAGCAAAACAGTTGTTATCTCCCTTACTATTGGGATTATCTTTTTGATCCTTTTTGTATGGAGAGAGCTTGTTGCTAAAACACCGATGTTAGATTTAAGAGTATTTAAATATGATATTTATGCATTAACTACGGTTGTAAGTATGGTCGTTAATATGGCTATGTTTGCAGGAATGCTTCTTCTTCCTATTTATTTGCAAAATATTAGAGGATTTACAGCACTCCAATCCGGGTTATTAATGCTTCCTGGTGCTATTGTGATGGGGATTATGTCTCCGATAGCGGGGAAATTGTTTGATAAAATTGGAGCTCGCCCTCTTGCCATCTTTGGTTTAATTGTTACAGTGTTAACAACTTGGGGATTTACGAAGCTTACCATGCAAACACCTTATTCTCATATTATGATGCTTTATATTTTCCGTATGTTTGGGATGTCCTTTATTATGATGACCGTTATGACAGAAGGAATGAACCAGCTGCCACTCCATTTAACAAGTCATGGAACAGCTGCTTCCAATACTGCTAGAACGGTAGCCGGAAGTATTGGGACCGCCTTTTTGGTCACTGTTATGACCAATCGCACAAATTTCCATTCAGCAAACTATGGAAATATAATTACTAGTGATAACCCTTATGTGGCGGAGAAATTAACACAGCTTGGTCAAGGTATTTCTGCACTAGCTGGAATCCCGTCAAGCTCTGGGCAAGTGTTGGCTATCACCACTGTCTACGGAAAAACAGCACAGCAATCAATAATAAATGGTATAAACGATGCCTTTATTGTTGCAACTGGAATTACCATTGTCGCATTGATTTTAGCCTTTTTTATTAGAAGATCGCTTCCGAAAGCTTCTAAAACAAAATAAAAAGAACACAGCATTTCATAACAATGGTTCTCCTTTGGGAGAGAAAGATAAATATCAACAAAAAGACAGACCAATTAGTAACTTGATGGTCTGTCTTTTTATTGTTAACATAAAGTTTATGTTAACATTTTATTACAAATCTCAGAAAATCAGGATATAAAATAGCGATGGACAATAACTATTGTCTTTGCTGATTAAGATGCTATTTTCACGAACGAAGAAATAACTTTCTACTAATGTTTAAGAGGTTTTTATCGAACAAAACACCCCTTGTAAGAACGATTGATGTATTAAAATTTAGCGTAAAAACATGTTACCTAAAGTTGAAATGAGTTTTCCGTAAATGTTTGGGGTTGTTTGAGTGGTATATGAAGAAACTCAAGTAGATTAATACCTACTCGTAGTCTAAAAATTACTAACAAGGTTTCTAAAACAAATGATAATTTTTTTATATAATAACTCACAACAGGAGGAATAAAATTTGTTAAATGAGGATTTAGAGAAAATATTGAGTAAGCTTGAAGAATTGGAAAGTCTTGATATAGAGATTGAAGTTCATGACCCTGAAATTGAAACTTTATCTATTCACCTATTCTCAAGAGAAGAATTTGAAGAAGGACAGTTAGGATACAGTGTAGATGAAGAGGGTAATTCTTTAACGGGGAATAATGAAGGTGATTGGAAAGCAACTTGGTATGTAATAGGGTATGATGAATTATTAGGAGACCCTATTTTTATAGATATCGAGAATAAAAATTACCTAGTTATGACTGCCATGCACGGCGAAGATGATTGGGAACCAGAAGTCTTGTTTTCATCTCTAAATGAATTTTTAGAATATATATCAAATTAAAAAGACGGAATATCGTCGCTTTTGATTATTTAAATGCTTTATTTAGTTACTAAAAAGGGGTCTCTTTTGGCTGAAAAGACAGCTTAATGTATGTCTTCTCTGCCAAAGAGACCCATTTACTTTTATGCAGTTTTCATAGAAGCATCATGATAACCTTTCATCCTCCATTCATCTTTATCAAGGATTCAATTGGTTTTTGTAAAACCGATAATGGATAGTAATAAACCATTGAGTATTATAAAGTATTCAACTCCTCCATAATTAGAGCTGCTATCAACAGTAAAAAATACTGCTTGCTACTATAATAGTTAAACCATGCTCCATGCATTTCATTCAGATTTATTGCTGTTTTTCATTAATATAAAAAAATAAAACCCTATTTTCCACGAAACTAGCCTGCCAAAACTAGAGATGTCACCAATTTAACTATTTATCAAAAAACAGCCATTTTTTTATAAATAATTTGTGATTAAATTCACATATGATCATTTTTTATTTCTACTATTAATATACTTACTATGTAATCATTACAATATAACAAAAGGGAGAGATCTTCCATGTTTGTTTCCTTATTAAGAGAAAATAAAGTTGCCGCTGGTATTTTAACTATTATTCGCTTGTTTTTAGGATATTCTTGGTTAACCTCTGGTTGGGGGAAATTGACTGGGAAAGGTTTTGATGCTGCAGGATTTTTAGCAAACGCTGTAAACAACCCGGTTAAAGGCCCTGATGGCACTGCTGTTTATGGTTGGTATACATCCTTTCTTGATGGATTTGCCCTGCCGAATGTTGATTTATTTAACCTATTGATACCGATTGGAGAAGTACTGGTTGGCTTAGGTTTACTAATTGGCTGTCTCACAACTGCTGCAGCATTTTTCGGTGTTGTTATGAATTTTTCCTTCCTCCTCGCCGGAACAGTTTCTCATAATCCAACAGATATTCTGATAGGTGTGATTCTGCTGGTTAGTGGGTTAAACGCAGGATACTATGGCCTCGATAGATGGGTAATACCATTTGTTAGAAAAAATATTTTCAAACGCAATAGTAATGACACACCACCACCTTCTCATTCTTAATAAAAATCGCAAGCGCCTTTTTAAGCCCCGAAGAAAAATGTTCACATGACTTAGGAAAGTACTTTTTACTTTTAGAGGCTGGAGGCAATACTCACTGAGGCTAGGCACTGGCCGGCTAAATACGCCACGTCCTGTGGCGACGCCGGCACTTGTATCCTGTACGGCGAAGCTAAACACTTATCAGACTTCAGAAAACTTATACTATCTTACCATCATAATAAAAAGGACTCGTTTTTCACTCAACCGAGTCCTTTTTATATGCCTTTATCATTTTTCTTTTCAACACATTTGATAAACTAGACACTTTTCCTCTATATAAAATCGTTTATTAATTATCAAATACCTTATAAATTCTTTCGATTGCCCAGTCCAATTCTTCTTTTGTGATAGTTAGTGGAGGAGCAAAACGAATAACGGTATGATGGGTTTCTTTACAAAGAAGTCCTTCATCTTTTAATTTTTCACAATAAGGCCTTGCTTCTTCCTGTAATTCTACTCCGATAAACAACCCTCTTCCTCGCACTTCTTTAATAACAGGATTATCGATTGCTTGTAATTTTTCTATAAAATAATCCCCTAATTTTAGTGAACGCTCTGCCAATTTTTCATCTTCTATTACTGCAAGTGAGGCTAATGATACAGCACATGCAAGGGGATTTCCGCCAAAAGTAGATCCATGTGAACCTGGATTAAACAATCCTAGAATATCATCATTGGCAACTACACATGATATTGGGAATACTCCTCCGCCAAGTGCTTTTCCTAGTATTAATATATCGGGTTCGATTGATTCCCATTCATAAGCAAACATTTTTCCTGTTCTGGCTAATCCTACTTGAATCTCATCCGCAATAAACAGCACATTATTTTTTTTACATATTTCAAAAGCTGCCTTAATAAATCCTTTTGGCGGTATGATGATACCTGCTTCCCCTTGAATCGGTTCGATTAAAAAGGCTGCTGTATTTGGAGTAATTGCTGCTTCCAAACTTTCTATATCTCCATATGGAATTAACTTTATTCCTGGCAGCATCGGGCCAAAACCACGTTGGTATTCAGCTTCTGATGATAAAGAGACGGCGGTCATTGTGCGACCATGAAAATTCCCTGCACAAGCAATAATTTCCGCTTGATTTTCAGTAGCCTTTTTCACCTCATAAGCCCAGCGTCGTGCCACTTTAAAAGCCGTTTCAACTGCTTCTGCTCCAGTGTTCATAGGAAGTGCCATGTTCTTCTTCGTTAATGAACATATTTTCTCATACCATGGACCAAGCTGATCATTATGAAAAGCTCTTGAGGTTAAGGTTACTTTATCCGCTTGGCGCTTCAAAGCGTCAATAATTTTTGGGTGGCGATGCCCTTGGTTAACAGCAGAATACGCACTTAACATATCCATATATCTATTATTCTCTGGATCTTCTACCCACACACCTTGCGCTTTTTCAACAACAATTGGAAGAGGATGATAATTATGTGCCCCAAATTTTTCAGTCTGGTTAATAATCTTTTTTGTTTGTGTTGTTTCTAATTCCATTATTATTCCTCCTTAAAATGTATCTGAAGTTGCTTTTTTTTGCATGTGCAGGATTTCTAGAGTAAATCACCTATCTATCTTTCATTATATTCGAAATAGTCCGCCAGTAATGCTTCCAATTAAGAAAAACCGGGCAAAAACCGCCCGGTCCTTTTTTGTTTAGCGAATATCCGAT
>JBDNRM010000048.1:0-23010 GCA_047718615.1 Bacillus sp. (in: firmicutes)
TAATAGGGTTTTGTATATCCTAATTATCCTATATTTGGCGAGTGTTAGGTGGAATCATCTCGAAAAACTTTTACTCTTCAGAGCTGTCGGAACATTCACCGTTATCGAAAAATGTAAAGAACATCAAGTGAAAATAGTATTTATGAGTACATGTATGGTATATGATCTTGCAACAAGTACAGATGGAATAAAAGAGACAGATCCGATTAAACCAGCTTCTCCATATGCTGGCGCAAAAATTGCTGCAGAAAACATGGTTCTGTCTTATTACCATGCCTACGGTTTGCCAGCAGTAGTTATTCGCCCTTTTAACACATATGGCCCTTATCAAAAAACTGGAGGGGAAGGCGGAGTAGTTGCCATTTTTATCAAAAACAAACGAAATGGTCTTCCATTGAATATTTATGGAGATGGAACGCAAACTCGTGATCTTCTTTATGTAGAAGATTGTGCAAGATTTGTAGTCGAGGCAGGATATTCAAGTAAAGTAAACGGTCAAATAGTAAATGCAGGATTAGGAAGAGACATCACAATCAATGATTTAGCAAAAACAATTGCAAAGGATAAAGTAGCGATTAATCATGTACAGCATATTCACCCGCAAAGTGAAATTCCCAAACTATTATGCAACTATGAAAAAGCAAAACAATTACTAGATTGGGAGCCACTGATCAGTTTAGAAGAAGGCATAAAGCGAACAGAAGCTTGGATAAAAACGACTAACCTACTATAAGGAGCATCATTATATATGAATGAAAAAGAGAAGCTTGCCATTCATGGTGGTCTGCCAGTGAGAGGCAGTTATTTGCCGTATGGAAAGCAGTGGATAACCGACGATGATATCGAAGAAGTCGTAAAAGTATTAAGAAGTGATTATTTAACAACGGGACCCAAAATCAGTGAATTTGAACAGAAGATTGCTCAATATGTTGGAGCGAAGTATGCTGTCACTTTTTCGAATGGAACTGCCGCACTTCATGCTGCATGTTTTGCGGCAGGAATAAAGGAAGGGGATGAGGTAATTACTACGCCAATTACGTTTGCAGCAAGTGCAAACTGTGTTTTATATACTGGCGGTACACCTGTATTTGCCGATATTGATCCAGAAACATACAATATCTCTCCTGCTTCCATCCGGAAGCAAATTACTTCCAAAACAAAAGCATTAATTCCTGTTGATTTTACAGGACAGCCTGCAGATTTAGAAGAAATACAAAAAATTGCCAAAGAGCACCAGTTAGTCGTGATTGAAGATGGAGCCCATTCCCTTGGAGCAATATATAAAGGGAAACAGGTTGGGCAAATTGCTGATATGACAATGTTCAGCTTTCATCCAGTAAAGCATATTACTAGTGGAGAAGGCGGAGTAATTACAACAGATAATGAAAGCTATTATGATAAACTTTTGCAATTTAGATCCCATGGAATTACAAGAGATGCTTCTAAATTAGTGGAACATCATGGACCATGGTATTATGAAATGCAGTTTTTAGGCTATAACTACCGAATGACAGATATACAGGCAGCGCTAGGTACTAGTCAGATGAACCGCTTAGAAACTTTTCTTCGCTTACGGAGAAAATACGTTGCTAAATACAATAAGGCTTTTGAAAACATCGAGCAAATCATTATCCCAAAACAATTAGACGACACGAATTCAAGCTGGCATTTATATATCATTCAGCTGCAGCTTGAAAAGCTTACAGCAGGAAGAAAAGAAATATTTGAAGCCTTAATAAAAGAAAACATTGGTGTTAATGTACATTATTCCCCAGTATATTTGCATCCCTTTTATCAATCATTAGGCTATCGTAAAGGACTCTGTCCACAAGCAGAGAACTTATATGAAGCAATGATTACACTTCCATTATTCCCAGCAATGACGGAGGAAGATGTAGAAGATTGTATCAAAGCAGTGCAGAAAGTACTCTCTTTCTACGGAAAGAAAAACGAAATAGATATTAGTTAGGTGGCTTACTATGAATATTCTACCTAAGTACAGTTGGTATTTAGATTTGTTAGAAGATTTTCAAGATGTAAAGTGGAATGGATATTCACTCATTCAATTTATAAATATCCAACCCTACTTTAACGTGATTACTAGAGTGCTAAAAATAAGCACAGATACTATTGATAGTTGTACTAGAAATAAACTAAAGAAGGAAAATGAATTTCAGACTCTTTTTGAACAGAAAATAAAACTGCCTAGAGTAAATATAAACGAGAAAAGAAGCGGGAAAATCCTATTATTTGACCAATTAAATCTTCGTTTTCCTCATCAAACATATATGGAATATTTTAATAAAAACACGACGATGATTGTCCGAACAAATCCTACTCTAGCCAGTATATCTGATATTCCTATTAAAGTTTTTGAGAAAGAAGAAGATGCTAGTTTAAAACAAGAAGTAGAGAAAATAAAAGAACAAGTAACAAAGATAATGGCGAAGCATGCAGATCATCCAATTTATTCAAACATTATCATTCAAAAAAGATTAATACAGGAATTTAAGAATATATTACTTTATTTCCGCTCTATTGTTCATTTTTTTGAAACGACGAGTATAGCTTGTGTGGTTGTAGGGGGTTCAGGAGACATTACTAGCAAAATGCTTATCATTATAGCCGCTAATAAAAATATTCCGAGCATTAGTCTGCAGCATGGTTTAATTTCTGCCAATAGAGGGGTCATACCAAATATGGCAACAAAAGAAATGGTTTATAGTGAATTTGAAAAACAGTTTTTTCATAAATGGGGTGTGAAGGACGATCAATTAGAGATTCTTGGTCATCCTAAATATGATCTTATATTTTCTCAAGAGCATATGAAAAAAAATGCTTTATTTCGATTATTAGGCATTTCTCCAAAAACAAAAACCGTCTTAATCGCTACACAGCCTGGAGGAATTTTCAGTCTAGATAAAGTCATTAAAATTATCAATTATTTAACCAAATATAAAATAGTCGTTATTATTAAACCACATCCAACGGAATGTAGAAATGGAACGTTTAATCATTATTTAAAATTAGCAAAAAAGAATAGGTATGTTCGTGTCTTTTGGAAAGGAGCAACCTTATACGATTTAATAAAAAATGTGGATGCTGTCTGTGTAGAATTCTCAACAGTAGGTTTTGAATCGATGCTGCTAGGAAAACCAGTCTGCTTTACCAACAGTTTAGAACTTGATGGTGCAGCATATGAGTTTGGGGATTATTTAAACATACCCGATCCAAACAAGCTAGTAATCTATTTAAAGAAGCTAGTAGAAAATAAAAAGTATTACATGAAAGTAAAACAAGCACAGCAAAAAATAATTAAGGAAGCATACCCTCAGAAAATTGCTGGCAAGAAGCTATCTGATTTTATCTATCAAATAACTGGTATACAAAGTTATGATAACGATTGTGCATTACCTGAAAATACAGTGGTTATTGATTCAAATAAAAGAAAATATCTTTTGCAAGAGGGACTGAAAAAACGAATCTTAAATGAAAAAGTAGTAGAAAAGTTAGGAATAGAGACAAAAGAAGCCATAGTAGTAGACGATAGTATGCTAGAAAAAATTCCTACAGGAGAAAGATTCGTATAACTCTTTTTAAGGAGTTTATAAGATGCTCACCCAGGGGCATCGGCAAGACTTTAGATAACGAACAATAATCTAGAAGCAGAAATCCTTCTCTATAAGACAGTGCTATCCAAGTTCCTAAAGTATTTTCAAGATAGTATAAAATTTTAACTAGAAAGGATGAATAAAATCTATTATGGAAAGTTCAGAAGATAGTAGATGGAAGATTCCTAGTCAGAATGTAAAAATAATAGCAGAAATAGCGAATGCTCATCAAGGAAAAGAAGAAAATATTATGGCTTTGATAAAAGGGGCGGCAGAAAACGGTGCGGATGGAATAAAATTTCAATGGTTTAAATATGATCATTTAGCTGTCCCTACTTATTATGCTTATGAAGATTACGTAAAACTCTTTATCAATGAAGTTAGTTGGGAAAGATGTGTAAAAGCAGCGAAAGAACTGGGCTTAGAGGTTTGGGTTGATATTTTTGATTTATGGGGTGTTCAATTATTAAAAAAACTAATGGATGTTGTCGATGGAATAAAACTACCCCCAACCGTGATTCAATCCACAGATTTAATAAAGTCGATTGGGAAAATCAATAAGCCCGTTCTTTTAGGTGTTGGTGGATGGCTTGATGAAGAAATGGATGAAATAATTCATTATGTGAAAAAACATATAACAAATGAAATAATACTCATGCACGGATTTCAAGGTTATCCAACAAAGACAGAAGATGTTAACTTAAAACGGATACCGTATTTGAAAGAAAAGTATTCATTGCCCGTTGGATTCGCTGATCATAAGGATGCAGAGAGCGAGCTTGCGCTTGAACTCCCAGTGTATGCTTATTTACAAGGCGCTACAATAATTGAGAAGCATATTACACAAAATAGAGCAGAAAAAGGCTATGATTATTATTCTTCCCTTGAACCAGAAGAATTTAAACGATTAAGAATGAAACTACAGGAAGCAGAAATAGCGATGGGATCTTTACAAATAAAAGAAGCAGAACGAAAGTATTTAGAGAACGCTGAGATTAGAGCAGTATGTAATAACGATTTGAAAAAGGGAGAAATTATTACCCTTGATCATGTTTCGTTTAAAAGATGTCCAGATGTGCATGCACTAAAACCTTTCCAGGCTGAAAAATTATTCCCGCAAATTATTACTGCAAACAAAACAAAAAATGAACCGATTGAATTTGCAGATATAAAAAAACCAAAAATTACGATAGCTGTAATTTGCCGCTTAAAATCAACAAGACTGCCTAAAAAGGCGTTGTTGCCGATCTTTGGAATACCATCGATTGAACGTTGTCTTCAAAATTGTTTGGCGATACCTAATATTGATCATGTAGTATTAGCAACTTCTAATCTTCCAGAGGATGATCCCCTTGAAGCATTTACTATGGATGGTAAAGTTACCGTTTATCGTGGTTCTCCAGATAATGTAGCAGATAGAATGCTGCAAGTAGCCGAATTAACAAATGCAGACATCATCATTCGTATTACAGGAGACTGCCCAGTTGTTTCTCCTGAAGTGATGCAGTATCTAATCGAAAAACATCTAGAATATGGAGTCGACTATACACAAGAAGCATCCAGTGCAATGGGTGTCTCAGGCAATATTATCACAGTTGAGGCATTAAAACGATTAACCACCCAGCCAAAGCCATTAACACAAACAGAATATCTCTCTTTCTATTTTCTAAACAATCCCTCTCTCTTTTCAAGCAATAAAGTTGCTCTTCCAGAAGAATTACACGATCCCAATTGGCGTTTAACATTAGATGAACCTGCTGACCTGCAGATGTTCGAAAAGCTGTATCAGGAATTAAACATAAAAAACGAACCACTTTATTATCAGCAAATAAAAGAATTGTTAACCAATGATCCTTCTATTATAAACATGAATCAAGCCATTTCAGTAAAATGGCTAGAAGATCAATCCTTGATAGAGGAAATTTCTAAATCAACCATTATAGAGTAGATTTCTAGTTTACATGTAGGAGTTTGAACAATGAATATTTTGATAAGAACAGATGCTTCAAGTGAGATTGGAACAGGTCATGTGATGAGGTGCATGACACTTGCAGAGCAGCTAATGAAGGGCGGTGCAACCATCACATTTATTTGCCGCCGGTTAAAGGGAGATCTTACTGCCCTGCTAATCGAAAAGGGTTTCATAGTAAAGACAATAGAAACAGATGGTGTTATTGCTTGGCAGCAGGATGCTTGTTTGACTTCTAAAATTTTGCTGGAACAAAAACAAATAGATTGGCTTATTGTTGACCATTATCAGTTGGATGAAAAATGGGAACAGAAAATTCGTCCATTCGTTTCTCGTATTCTTGTCATAGATGATCTTGCTAATAGAAGACATGACTGTGATATTGTAGTGGATCAAAATTATTATCTGCCTTTAGAAGAACGTTATAACAAGCTTGTTCCCGAATCTTGTGTGAAATTGCTCGGGCCAAAGTATACGATTCTTCGGCAAGAGTTTTATACGGCAAAAAAATTATCAAAGGAACGGAATGGCAAAATGGAAAGATTGTTGATTTTTTTCGGTGGTAGTGATCCTACGAATGAAACGGAAAAAACATTGCATGCACTTGAACGTTTAAACAATCCCTTTAAAAGGGTGGATGTAGTGGTAGGCAACTCCAACCCCAACAAGCATGTGATAGAGAAGATATGCAAAAGGCGTACTATTTTTTTTCATTGTCAAATAGATTATATGGCAGAATTAATGGCTTTGGCAGATTTGTCTATCGGTGCTGGAGGAACAACAACTTGGGAAAGATGCTACTTAGGATTGCCGACGATAACCATTGAAACAGCCTCCAATCAAAGGGAGATTGTAAATACGCTGTCTTCGATTGGCGTGATCAGCCATTTAGGAACAAGTCTCCAAGTCGATGAGAAAAAGATTGCCAGAGAAATAGAGACGTTAACGGAAGATGAAGGAAGACGGAAAATGATGAGCAGGCGTTCCTTTGAAATAATGGAATCCGATACAGGAGCTCCATCTATTGCAGCGTATATGTTAGGGGGCAATAAGAATGAACCAAACTAAATTCCATTTAGAAACATTGCAGGAACAGGACTTGGAGCGGATTTTGTTTTGGAGAAATCAAAAGCATATTCGATGCTGTTTTTTAACAGATCATGAAATTAAACTGGTCGAGCATAAAGCATGGTATAAAGGGTTATCACCAGAAGAGAAACAGTTATTAAAAGTACTATACTATGAAACAATCCCAATCGGTTTTATGAACCTAGCTAAAATGGATAAAGTGAATCATATTTGTCATTGGGGATTTTATATTGGAGATAATCAAGCACCTAAGGGTTCTGGCACAGCCATGGGAATTCTTGCACTGCAATTTTTGTTTGAAGAGCTAAACATTCGAAAGGTTTGTGCAGAAGTATTGGAATTTAATACGAAAAGCATTCGATTTCATGAGCGCCTCGGTTTTGAAAGGGAAGGAAAATTAAAAAAGCAATGGAAAAAAGAAGAAAAGTATGTTGATATCCTTTTGTTTGGATTTTTGCAGGAGGATTGGTTCAAGCAAAAGACAAAGCTAATAGGAGAGGAGGAAAAGTAATGGATACGATTCAAATTGGCAATCGTTTAATCGGAAAGGATCAACCACCATTTATTATTGCTGAAATGTCAGGAAACCATAATCAGTCTTTAGAACGGGCATTGGAAATAGTGGAGGAAGCTGCGAAAACAGGGGCACATGCGTTAAAGCTGCAAACATATACAGCGGATACGATGACATTAAATCTCACAACAGGTGATTTTTTTATAGAAGATCCGAATAGCTTGTGGAAAAATAGTTCTCTATATAATTTGTATAAGCAGGCATATACCCCATGGGAATGGCATCAAGCTATTTTTGCTAAATGCAAAGAGCTGGGGATGATTGCCTTTAGCAGTCCGTTTGATGAAACAGCGGTGGATTTTCTAGAAACATTACATGTACCTTGTTATAAGATAGCTTCGTTCGAAAATACGGATCTTCCATTGATTCGAAAAGTGGCGCAGACTGGGAAGCCAATGATTATATCTACTGGGATGGCAACTGCGGCAGAAATAGATGAAACAGTAAGAACAGCAAAGGAAGCAGGCTGCAATGATATTATCTTATTAAAATGCACAAGTACGTATCCAGCATCTCCGGAAAACACCAATATTGCTACAATCCCGCATATGAGGGATTTATTTGACTGCGTAATCGGTTTATCTGATCATACGCTTGGAACAGGAGTAGCGGTGGCAAGTGTTGCATTAGGAGCGGCTGTTATTGAAAAGCACTTTACCTTGTCGCGGGCAGATGGTGGCGTGGATTCCTCCTTTTCGATGGAGCCAAATGAAATGAAGACATTGGTAGAAGAATCAGCGCGTGCTTGGCAAGCGTTAGGAACAATCTCTTACGGACCAACAAGCAAGGAAAAACCTTCAAAAAAATTCAGACGATCTTTATATATAGTCAAAGATATGAAAGCAGGAGAAATACTGACAAAGGATCATGTAAAAGTGATCAGACCTGGATTTGGTTTACCTCCGAAATATTTAGACATACTCCTTGGGAAAAAAGTAGGGAAAGATGTAAAAAGGGGAACTCCATTAAAATGGGATTTACTTTAAGAGGTTGTTCAAAAGGTCCGGTAAAAATGACACATCGAATTTTTTCGTTGGTTTGCTTCTCCGCTTCTCACGTATTAACTAGAGGTTCTTCCACTAAAAACGCTCACGTCCTGTGAGCAACGTGGAAGTCATCACATCCTGTGAAAGGGTGATGCTAAAGGTGAAACCGCCTCGAACTTCTCGGTCCTTTTTATCCTCCTTTTTGAAAAAGCACTTTAAAAGAAACAAAAGATTAAGCCGGCGCAAACGGGAGAGTAGAAAAGCTCACTGGGTGCGCTTTTTTTAGTGATGTGTGTTTATTTTATAAAATGATCCAGATGTTCCTACATATCGAGAACATATTTGCACATTTTCAATCAAATCGTTCGAAAAGAACGTATTAAATTTGTATAATGAAGAAAGTTTGACAAAATTGTGTCAGAAAAGGGAGGAGGGAAACAAACCGTATGCCACTTATTATTATTGGAATCGGTATTCTTTTATTATTGCTTTTGATTATCGGCTTGAAGTGCAATGCATTTGTGTCTTTAATCATTGTATCACTAGTTGTTGGACTATTGATGGGAATGAATCCTGCTGAAGCTGTGCAATCTGTTGAATCAGGGATTGGCGGAATGCTGGGATCGCTTGCTTTAGTTTTAGGATTTGGAGCGATGATTGGCAAACTTATGGAAGACTCCGGTGCCGCACAGCGTATTGCCACCACGTTAATTGAACGATTTGGACGGCAGAATATTCAGTGGGCAGGTCTTTTAACAGGATTCATCGTGGGAGTTGCTTTGTTTTTTGATACCGGTTTTATTCTATTAATACCATTAGTTTTTACGATTGCCTTACAAGCAAAGCTTCCTGTTTTGTATATTGGAATGCCAGTTTCTGCTGCGCTCATTACCGTTCACGGATTATTTCCGCCACATCCGGGTCCTACAGCGATTGCCGATATCTTTCATGCGCAAGTTGGTATGATTCTTTTAATAGGAATGATTGTTGTTATTCCAGCTATTATTATTTCCGGAATCGTTTATCCGAAATTTTTTATAAAGCAAACAGAATTGGATGTTACGGTGCCAAAGCAGCTATTTAATCCAATTGTTATGCCAGAAGAACAACTGCCAAGCTTCCGGATTAGTGTGCTTATGGCTTTGCTGCCTGTCCTGCTAATGGGAGGTCGTTCTGTATTAGAGTTGACCGTTCCTCACTCAAACGTTATGGAATTATTTCATTTTTTAGGCGATCCTGCAGTAGCACTATTGATTACATTAATTATCGCCATTTATACATTAGGCTTAAGAAGAGGAAAGACATTGGCATCTATCATGAAAAGCATCGAATCCTCTGTTGTTTCGATTGCGATGATTTTATTAATCAATGGAGGCGGCGGAGCGTTTAAACAAGTAATTATTAACAGCGGTACGGGCGACTATATAGCAGAAGTGATGAAGGATGTTTCCATTAGTCCTCTTTTACTTGGTTTTGTTATTGCTGCTGCCTTGCGCCTTACTTTAGGTGCCGCAACAGTAGCAGGGGTTACGGCATCAGGCATTGTCCTTCCTTTGACAGCAGCTTCTACCGTTCATCCAGAGTTGATGGTACTCGCCATCGGAGCAGGCAGTATGACCTTTTCCCATGTAAATGATCCTGGCTTTTGGATCTTTAAAGAATATTTCAACTTATCGATTGGAAAGACAATAAAAACCTGGTCAATGATGACATTAATTAGCTCACTTGTATCACTTGGCATGATATTAATTTTAAGTGTTTTTATGTGAATAGAGAAGAGAGATGCTTCTTAAGATAGGATTAGGATTCTGATGATTATGAGGTATGGAACCCAGTGACATTAACGTAAGATTCATAAAGTGAACCTTTCCTTTCAACAGTGAGGGAGTTACTGCATGTTAAGAGTGGGATAAAAGCAGAGTCACCAAGTGAAACATCAATATATTTGAAATTTTAAGAAAAACGAGTGGAAGCGCTAGGTTTTCCGAGGCTTACTGCTCGCTTTCCATGGGGCGGGCGGCAAGAACACGGTAGCCATCAAGCTGACGAAAGTGGTGCATCATTTTGTTCTTCTTTCGTCAGCTTTTTTTGTCTATTCGTAAAGTGCACGTTTAATAAGCCTTTTTTTATGTAGTTGTAGCTGTTTTTGAAATATTGCTTGAAAAAGAAGACATTTCCTCCATTCGACTCCTTGTTCATTAAAACGTTAATATAATTCCTCAGTTAATCTACCCCGTAGCTAAAAGAAAAGAAGGGCAGGTTTTGGAACATTCCCTTTCATTACGCACTCTTTTGTGTTTTTGAAGGATTCTGTTTAAGCAGGATAATAAATAGTCATACTTAAACGCGTCCATGTATTTCCTGCATTATGGTAGGTATGAGGTCTGTCTGCTTTAAATTTGATCGAATCGCCAGCGCTGACTGTATAGTCCTTGTTGTTCACTTGTACGGTTAATTCTCCATCAAATACGGTAATAAATTCTTCTGTTCCCTCCCGGTGAGCGCCAGCACTTAGAAACCCATCTATATCTATCTCCACGCTATACACCTCAAAACGTCTATCATCTTGAAAAGGGAAGTAGGGATACACTCGATATTTTCCATTATCCTCCGTTAAAACTTGAACTTCCTTTCTTTGAACAACTTTTGTTTCGGGCTGCGGATTATTAATTAATGAGGTAAAAGAAATCTTTAAGCCATTAGCAATTTTCCAAATTGTTGTAATAGTGGGACTTGATTCCCCTCTTTCGATTTGCCCAATCATTGTTTTGCTTACACCAGTCAACTCTGCAACTCTCTCTAGACTCAGTTTATCGCTTTCTCTAAAGGCCTTTAAGTTTTTCGCAATAATACTATTTATTTCTTCCATAAAAAAACTCCTTATTTACAATATAACGTCAGTTTTATACAATATATTGTGATTGGTCGTTATATTGATTTTTTTGATCATTATAACATATTTTATAAGGAGGAATGAAATTGCCGTTAGTACCTTTTTTGTTATATGTTTTTATAACCAGTTTTACACCAGGTCCCAATAATATTATGGCATTAGTGTTTGCAAACAAATACGGATTTAAAAAAACGATAAAATTCTGTATAGGAGTAGGCGCTGGATTCTTTTTTATCATGGTAATTTGTAGTTATTTTAATCTATTGCTTAAAAGTTTCCTTCCAAAAATAGAAATATATTTGTCTATTATAGGTGCAGTTTATATGTTGTATTTAGCAGTGAAAATAGGGTGGAGCACTTCAGATGAAGAAGGGGAAAACGAAGGAAATCATAATAATTTTTTCTCAGGAATGTTCTTGCAATTTATTAATCCAAAGGGAATTCTATATGGAATTACGGTTGTATCTGCCTTTATCATTCCTTATCATGCTTCTAATTTCAGCTTGTTATTGTATTCATTATTATTAGGATTCGTAGGAATAGTGTCTACTATGTGCTGGAGTGTATTCGGATCGATCTTTCAGAAGTTCCTGGCGAAATATAGAAAGCTGTTTAATATCTTCATGGCTTTGTTATTAGTATATAGTGCATTATCGATTGTAATGAAATAAGCAAGATGCCTGTCACCACCCGTTATACCTTAAAATAGCGGGTGGCTTCTATTTAGATATGATTTTAGGCATAAGACATTATCTGCATTTCACGTTCTTCTAATAGGCACGCTTCTCAAAAGTCTAGTTCTGTATCGGAATAGATAGAGATTAATAGGACGGCTTTTTCTTCTCCGATGTTTTGGACAAAATGAGGTACACTGGCGTTCCAACTAAAGGAGTCGCCTTTTTCGACAATAACGATATCTTCTCCTTGTTCCGCTAAGACCTTTCCTTCTAATACTAAGTGACATTCTTGCCCTTCATGGGCATTTGGTTCGCCCATAGAAGCTCCCGGGGGGAATTCTACAATCATCATACGAAGGCCAGCCTTAGATGTTAAATGTTCAATTTTTAAGTCATTATAAGAGGTGACGGAACGATTTTCTTTTTTAACAATATGCAAATGCTGTTTCTTATCTAACAGTAAGTATGGAAGAGGAACATCTAAGAACTTTGCAATCGTACTTAATGTATTAATAGATGGAGATGTATTATTATTTTCCACATTACTAATAAATCCTTTAGAAAGCCCTGTCGCATCACACATTTGGGCAATCGTTATTTTTTTTCTATTTCTAACCGCTCGTATTTTTTTACCTATATCCAGTTTACTCACCTCGAAAAAAGTATTCTTATAGAGAATATAGTTTTATATTAGCAAAAAAACTGTTGACAATCCACTATTTATTTTGTTATCTTATAAACAATAAATATTCTTATAAATGCACTTTTTTATTTTGCTCAATAGTTTTCTAATATGAATTAATTATTCTTATTGGTATTTTTATAAGCAGGTCAATAATAAACTGGAGAGGAAGAGATGAATGATTGCTCCAATGGTATACGAACTACGCAAACCAATGAAGATAGATCCGACTAAATCATATCCAGCATTATTTGTACTTCATGGAATGGGGAGTAATGAACAAAATATGCTGTCGCTTGTTGAAGGATTAGAAGACCAGTTTTTTATTTTTAGTATTCGCGGTCCATTATCACAAGGGGTGGGTTATGCCTATTTCAGTATTCAAGGTTATGGAAAGCCACATAGAGAAATATTTGATCAAAGCATCGAAAAAATAACTTGCTTTATCGATTATGCTGAACAACAGTATCCCATTGATCATAACAATCTCTATTTTCTTGGATTCAGTCAGGGTTCTATCCTTTCGATGTCCCTTGGATTAACTTTAGGAAATCGTATAAAGGGAATTGTTGCACTTAGTGGATATATACCTGCTTTTGTAAAAGAAGAATATAATGGACAGCCGCTTGGAAATTTGTCTGTTTTCATTTCACATGGAGTGTATGACAATATTCTTCCGTATGAATGGGGAGAGGCAGCTAAAGAAGAGTATCAAAAATTAGGTGCCAATGTCTTATTTAAAAGTTATGAAGAAGGTCATACTGTTTCCTTAAGCAATCAAGCTGACTTTATGAATTGGCTGCGTGCAGAGATTATCTAATATAGCAAGCAGAAAGGGGGAATTTGATGCTGCCCACGTATTTTATCGCACATGGTGCACCGTCTTTAGCTATTGAAAATAATGATTATACGCAATTTTTAGAAAAGATTGGCAATACAATCCCAAAACCAAAAGCGATTGTATTATTTTCCGCTCATTGGGAGTCCTTGATTCAAAAAATCGGTGATGTAATGGAATATGAGACCATTTATGATTTTAGAGGATCTTCAGATGCGTTATATCAAATGACTTATCCCGCCAAAGGAGAAAGTACCATTGTAGGGGAAATACAAGCGCTTTTAAAAAAAGAAGGAATTTCCGCCATTACCGATACTAATCGAGGCTTGGACCATGGAGCATGGGTGGTGGTGCGTTTTCTTTATCCAAATGCAGATATTCCCGTTATAGCTATGTCTGTTAATGCCCGTTTAACACCTGAAGAGCAATATAAGATAGGTAAATCATTATCCATTCTTAGAGAAAAAGAGATCCTTCTTGTTGCTAGTGGAGGAACTGTTCATAATTTACGAAAATTAAAAATGCTGGAAAATCAGAATGAAGTGGATAACTGGGCATTAGAGTTTGATCTTTGGCTACAAAAACATCTTGAAAAATGGGATACAGATTCTTTATTTCAATATGAGGAACTAGCACCTTCTGCTAGATTAGCTGTACCTTCTTATGGAAGAGAGCATTTTATTCCGCTCTTTTATGCAATGGGTGCTGCAGATTCGAATAAAAAGGCGAAGCTGCTTTATCGTAGTTATCAATACGGTAATTTAAGTCATAGTATTTGGCAATTTTCTTAAATTCGTTTTGTTAAAGAACAAAGGATGTTTCTTTTGCATCTGATTAAAATAGGAAATTATAATAAATTATTTTGGAGGTAGATCAACATGATAAATAAATATGAAGCAGGAACATTTGTTTTAAGAATTGTTTTAGGAATTAGTTTTTTTATTCACGGCTTGGCTAAATTTCAAGCAGGAATAACAAACACAGCCGGCTGGTTTGAGAGTATTGGACTTCCAGGGTTTTTAGCTTATTTAGTAGCAGGTGGAGAACTAGTAGGAGGAATTGCTCTTATTATTGGGTTGTTAAGTAGAATCGTTTCCTTATTATTGGCGGTTATTATGATCAGTGCTATTGTAACGGTAAAATTATCAGCAGGCTTTTTAAATGGATTTGAATTAGAAGTAGCCTATTTTGTAATGGCGGTTTCAATCGCAATAACTGGTTCAAGAGCATTTGCAATTGATGCACTTCTTTTCAAAGAGAAAGAAGAGACCTCATCATTTGATGTATAAAGTGACTGCTGCTTAGATAGCTTATTTGTTTATCTTACTCATAGTGGCAATGTGATTGATTCTTCCGTATGTAGCGGTGCCTGTGTCACCACCCGAAAGTTTGAAGTAAAGTCAAAAACTTCTCGGGTGGTGGCAGTGTATCGCAATAAGCACAAGTCTTTTTATCCTTCTCTTTCCAAAGGAAGTGTACAGCACCGGAAAGCTCCGCCTGATTTGATGATTTCTGAAATGTCTACTTCCATCACCGTATATCCTCGTTTTCGAAGCTCTTGATTTACTTCCGTATTCATTGGCAGGCTAAATACTTTTTTGTTTCCAATTGATAATACATTTGTTCCTAATGTTGCTTGTTCTTTCGTGGATACTTTAATTAAGCTGTACCTTTCTTCTAGAAGTGTTACAACTTCTTTATCAATTGCATCTGGGTAAATAAGTGCTTCAGATGGAGATAAAATATTAAACACGCAGTCTAAATGCAAAAAGGACGCGTTAAATGGGACCGTAATTATCTCTTTGTTGGATAATGATTCTTCCAAATGCATGATCGCCTTTTTACTTGTCCGATTACTTAAGCCGACATAAATTGAATTTCGGTCAAGCACCACATCTCCACCTTCAATTTTTTCTCCGCTGAATTTAGTGAAGGAGATATGTTCATTCTCTAGCCACTCTAGGAAAGAATATTCTTCGCCCTTCCTTATAACATGTCCCATTTCGGAAACAAATACATGATCGCCAATAATGAAGCCAATATCTCTTGTGAAGACTTGTTCTGGATATTTTTTTAATGGGGCAAGAAGAATGACTTCCATTCCTTGTTCTTTCAATTTCTCAACAAAGATAGTATGCTGCTGTAGTGCTTTTTCGGTATCGATATTTTGTTGAAAAAATTGTTCTTGAATTGTATTAATAGGTTCTTGAATGGTCATATAGGTTGGAGGTGCTAGGATAACTTTTTTTAGTGGATGGTATTCACTTGGGCAGCCAATTTTTATGTTTTTATCACGCATAATAAACCTCCTCGTTTGATTTATATTTATTCCATTAAGTGTTGTTATCTTAAATGAATTTTGTTATGAAGTTACGCTGTAGTAAGATTTTTTGGGCTCTCTCGAAAATAACATAAGAATCATACATTATTTTGTACTCTCAAACTTAGAAAAGAGAATACAGAAGAAACAGCTCGTTAAAACAAAATGGATACCCATGCTGATAAAGACTCACACCATAGCACACGAAAAGAGTTTGAACCAGGGAGCAGACGGAATACACGAAGACTCCTATGGGATTAGCGAGACAGGTGAGACCCCGCAGGAGTTTACTCAGAGGAGGCTCACCGCTCGCCCCATGGAAAGCGAAGTGTATTCCGACTGCGGACCAATTGAGAGCTAGCATTACCTTTTCAGGTGAAGAGGGAAAAACATTTCTTTTTCTAAATACTACCATGTCCGAAGATTAGTTGTCTGCTTTTACACCTGTTTAATGATTTGTTTGTGTAGTATGAATGTTGTTGAAATGAATTAAGGTGCATTTTTATCGGATGATGGAACTAGTGAGCAAGTCAATATGTTTATCATTTCTAATATTTTATTTATTATGACTATATCTGTGAATAATTTATTTCTGTTTTTACATACTATTTCTGTTATTGTTTTTCTGAAAAATGGAGGGGATTTATTTGTTGCAAAATGGACAAAATCAAGTACATCAAAATTTACAAACGGGGCAAGTTCCTCAAAATTTAAATCACGGTGGCCATGAAATGTTCGATGTGCATGAAGTATTAACGGGTACTATCAATACATTAAACATGTATAAGCTTATGGAAGCACATGTAACAGATCCCGAATTGCGTGATATTTTAGATCGACAATATCAGTTTATTCAAGAAGAGTATAATCTTACTCTAGAAAGCTTTAAAACAGGACAGCATCCTGCCAAAAGAATAGAACCGTATATGATGCAAGTAAATAATGATTTTGTTTTTGGTTTTGTGCCAATGCCTCCAGCGAAGCCCATTCAAAATGTATCAGAGATGACAGATCAACAAGTAGCGGTTGCGATGCTTAACGCTGCGAAGGCTTCTGCATCAATGAGAACAATGGCAGCAACAGAAACGACTAATCCTGTTGTTCGCAGAGTGATTGCAGCATCTATTCCAAACTGTATTGAAATGGCATATGAAATTTCATTATGGCAAAACAAACATCATTATTATCAAGTACCACAGCTTGCCGCACAGGATATGCAGCAAGTGCTGAACTCCTATGCACCTGCTGTGCCAAGTTCAACGCAGCAACAAATAAGTAATAATAATATGCATTAATTAGATGGAAATGTGGTAAATAAGCAAGGATAGCAGGGTAGTGCTTAGATTATGCAGAGAGATGTGCATGATCTAAGCACTTTTTTTCAGAAAAACATAAATGAATAGTGTAAAATAAAGAAATTTCACTATCTATGGACTTTTTTTTATATACATAGTGAAAATATAGTTTTATTGTGGTATAAAGAAACAATAATTAATGAAAGAAGAAAGGAGTTGGACATTTATGATTCATAACCCAACAGGAAAAGAGCGTTTAGTATTTGCTCTTCTACTTGGAATGCTTGGGGTATTAGGACCGCTGAATATTGATATGTATTTACCGAGTTTTCCCGATATTGCTCAGGATCTAAAGGCCTCCGCTTCGCTTGTACAACTCAGTTTAACTGCTTGTTTAATTGGTCTTGCAATTGGCCAGGTTATTGTTGGACCAATTAGTGATGCCAAAGGGAGAAGAAAACCGTTATTAATTTCTATATTTTTATTTGCTTTATCATCCCTTCTCTGCGCACTTGCACCAAATATTACTACATTAGTAATAGCAAGATTTTTACAGGGGCTTACTGCTTCGGCAGGACTTGTTCTTTCCCGGGCTATCGTCCGTGATGTATTTAGTGGCAGAGAGCTTACTAAATTCTTTTCGTTATTAATGGTTATTAATGCAGTAGCACCAATGGCTGCGCCGATGACAGGTGGAGCCATCCTACTATTGCCGTTTTCAAACTGGAATACGATTTTTTTCTTTTTGGCTTTGCTCGGGCTGCTAATCGTATTGATTGTTGCCATGCAATTAAAAGAAACGTTGCCACAAGAGAAAAGAATTCCAAGCTCGGTCGGACATTCCCTGCATACAATGGGAAGTTTGCTGAAGGATCGCTCCTTTATTGGCTACGCATTGATTGTTGGATTTATTCATGGAGGAAGTTTTGCATATGTAGCAGGAACTCCATTCGTGTATCAAGGTATTTACGATGTATCCCCACAAGTTTTCAGCATTCTATTTGGGATTAATGGGATCGCTATAATTACAGGAAGCTGGATTATCGGTCGATATGGCGGGATTATAGATGAGAAAAAATTACTTCAAGCTGGCGTAATGATGGCAGTTTGTGCAACCTTTATTCTTCTAATCATGACGATAGTAAAAGGTCCGTTGGCAACGCTCGTTATTCCTATTTTTATTTACATGACAGCTATGGGAATGATCGTAACCAGTTCCTTTACATTAGCAATGGAACATCAAGGGCATCGTGCGGGAAGCGCAAGTGCTGTACTTGGCATGCTGCCATTATTAATCGGTTCGATTGTATCTCCTCTTGTTGGCATTAATGAGGCGACAGCTGTACCAATGGGAGCCGTTTTATTTACTACTTCCTTTATTGGAGCCATTTTCTTTATAAAATTAATAAAAAAGAAGAAGCAAACAGAACAAAGAGTAGAGGTGAAAATGGAGGGATAAGTTCCTCCATTTTTTTGTTGTTGTTGATGAATTGCTAGGATGCTCGCTTTATTATTTGTATGGTACTGTTGAAATTAGGTTGTTGATAACTCAAACTTCGTACCATCAAATTCGTTTGCAAGTCTTGATATTACTCGGCTTAGAACAATAAAATGAGAGGCTTGTTTTTTAGTGTGGGTGTTGCTTTCCACTACGGGTTGCTTCGCTTTCCGCGGGGTGGGAGCTCTGAGCCTCCTCGGCTTTGCCTTGCGGGGTCTTTAGCCTTCCCACATTTCCCGCAGGAGTCTTCGCACCCTCCGTTACAAGCAACCTGTTTTAGAATAAGTTCTTGTCTTCGAATTTCATTACAAGGTATGACGGCTAAACAATGGGGCGATGATTGAAGATAAGAAAGGATAAAATTTTTGAACTTAAATGAGTGTCTAGCTTCGCCGTACAGGATGTACAAGTGCCGGCGAAAACATAAGGACGTTGCGTATTTAGCCGGTCAGCGCCTAGCCCTGGTGAGTATTGCCCCATGCTTCTAAAAGTAAAAAGCACTTTTTGAGTCATATGAACATTTTTCTTCGGGTCTGAGCAAGGAGCTTGTGCTTTTCTTATTCAACGTTGTTCTCCCAAAATGTGCACTTTTAGTCTATTTTTATAATATGGGTGTTTTTACTAGTTCAACGGCAGCAACTAATGAATCAAAACGGCTTGATTGGAGTGGAAGGTGCGAGACTCCTGTGGGCTCAGCGCGAGCCCCACGGAAAGCGAGCATCCTGAAACGAGAATATTGCCCCTATTTATAAGGAATAATATTTGCAAAAAAACATCCTAAAAGACGAATCAATCATCCATTTCTCATTGCTCTAAACCAAGTTATGCTAATACATGAAGAGCAATTTATAACATCGAAGTTTGAGTTGATAAGTACTAGAATCACCTTTTTAGTTATCTGCCCACCTCGTTTGGTAAATATGTCTTGCATCATTCAAACCATCTTAATGGTATATACGAAAAATTGAAACTTTTTCCATCAATAATCGTATAGTAATATAACCAAATCGGATTAGCTATTTCCTTTGTAAAGGAAGAAAGAGGTGGGGTTTTGCTGAATATCTTTTTTGTTTTTATATTTAGTATCAGCGTTTTTTATTTACTAAAGGAAGCATTTAATAGAAAGAAAGCTGCAGAAATGGCAAAAGATGCTGTTTATCCGCTAAAAGAAGAGGAATTTAGCAGTATTTTGGTGCCAAATGAATGGAAAGAGATGAAACATCTTTCGAAAACTGCAAAGTCGTACCAGTTTGTGATGTGGGGAACGGCCGCTGCCATTATTTTATTATCTATACTATTGTTCCTAGTAATTTCAACGAACTGGTTAGCTTCCTATTCTTTAAATGTTGCCTACTTATTTTTTGTGATAATTTTTTCAATCAAGCATCAAGGGAATTTATTTATTTTAGAAAAGGGTCTCATTATTAACGGGAAATTCTATTCTTCACAAGAAATCCAGTCTTATCATGTTGAACAAATTATTCGCTGGCATTCCCTATATGGTTTACATTCCCGTGTGAATAATGGATTCAAATTGACATTTAAATTGAAAAAGAAAATGTTTCAGCCAAATTATATGGTAGTGGAAAAACTTGAGCATTTAGAAAAAATTCTTGCATTGCTAGAAGAGAAGGAAATCCCATGCAGTAAAAAAAATGAGCAATTTAGGTGTAGGACGATTGGGGATAATCAAAATAAAGCATAGATTAGAGGTTTCTTATAGAAGCTGGGACATAAGTATTCCAGCCGAAGATAAACCCAAACCATGATACGAAGATGAAAAAATATTTCGTATCATGGTTTGGGTTTTTTATTGATGTAAAAAAGAAGGTTTGTGGTAATCACCCGCAGCCTGCATACACTTCGCTTTCCGTGGGGCTCGGCTTTAGCCGCTTCGGCCCTTGGCCTGCAGGGTCTCAGCTGTCTCGCTAATCCCACTGGAGTCTACGTGTATTCAGGCTGCTCCATTTTCCAATCTATTTCCTTTTTTTCTTGGTAAAAGAATTAGGTTTTAGAAAATAACCTTTAAAAACGAAGTGAAATGGAGCTACAGACATTCTACTTCCCGCGGAAAACGAGTGTGTGTAGCGCAATGGAACAACATAGTTTTTATACTTAACTAGATTAAATAACCAGTATAGGGAAGTAACCATTTACAAGCTAAATTAGAGAATATTCGTCTATACCTATTATCTATTTCGTTATGTTTCAGCCTCTGTTTGATATCAAAAGCAGCCTTCCATTCGAAATCAGCAAAATAAAAAAGATTGAGGATAGTGATTATTGGAAATTAACTATAGAATAGGAAGTAAATATAAATGCAGATAAGGAAGGTTTTATAGCAATGAAAAGTGCAAAGAAAAATCTTGATATACTTCGGGAAATTTATTCAAACAATCTTTCTGTAGCATTAATCGCAGAAGAATTATTAGCTTGTTCTCTAGAAAATGATGCAATTAAAGTAAAACGCCATCTGCAAGAGCTGGATTTTGATTACTATGGTGTCGAAAGTGACAACAAGATCATTGGGTATATTGTTCAATCTGAATTAAAGGATGGACTGATTTCCCAATATATGCATCCTTTCGACATGGAGTATATTGTATCTGATTCGACTTCTTTGCTGGAGCTATTACAAATTTTACGAGATAAGCATCCTGTTTTTGTATTGGAAAAGAACCAAATAAAAAAGCTGATCACAGTTGCAGATTTACAAAAGCATCCGATTCGCATGCTCGTATTTGGCTTAATTTCCATGTTAGAAATGAATTTAGTAGAGTTAATTAAAAAAAATTACCCAAATGAACAATGGAAAGCTTGTTTAAATGAAAATAGAATCCAAAAGGCGATGGACATTTTTCGAATGAGAAAAAATAAAAATGAAGGGCTAGATTTGATTGACTGTTTACAGTTATCTGATAAAGGAGAAATCATTCAAAAAACACCTTTTTTATTAGATATTTTAGAGTTTCGCTCTAAAACGGAAGTTAAACAATTTTTTAAAGCAATAGAAGAATTAAGGAATAACACAGCCCACTCGCAAGAATATGTCTATGAAGATTTTAATGATTTTTTGGACATTATTTCTAGAATGGAAATTATGCTGAGTGTTTTTCGTTAATTTTATTCTCCTATATTTTTTGGCTATATTCTATTATGAAAAAATATCCAAAGCAAGCATTTACCAGCTTTTTATGGATGAATAGAAACGGAGGTTCCTATTGGGATGATTCTTGATAATTCCTCAACATCTTTGTTAAACATGCGAATGCAGCCCTTTGAAACGGATTTCCCAATGGAACTGGGGTTATTTGTTCCATGAATTCCATAATGCTGTTTGGACAAACTCATCCACATCGTACCAAATGGACCACCGGGATTTGGCGCTTTATTGATAATAATGAAATTTCCAACTGGTGTTCCTGATAATATTTTTCCAACGGCAATAGGATATTGCTTTTGCAGAACATTATTCTTTAGTAACTTCAACGAACGATTATTAACGGATACATCAATCTTATATGGAATGCTTTCGGGCAGAGGAAAACCTGGTATCACAATGGATTGGCCTGGATAAATAATATCAGGATTTATGCCAGGATTAGCATAAATAATGCTTAATAAGGAAGTACGGTAGTCTTTTGAAATCTGTCCGAGTGTTTCCCCTGGTTTGACTGTATGAATCAAATTCGACACCTCCATAGGTTATAGCTGCTATAGTACAGTCTATGTCTATTATGGAAAGTGATTCATAAAAGGAAAAAGAGCGGATAGAGGCATTGGAAAATACACGGAGCATTTTTTATCAAAATTTGTGTTAGGGGATTTTTATATACTATCAATAAATTGTAGCTAATCTGCCTTCCTAACCACATCTATTTTCCATATTATGTAACTAGATAAAAAAATAACAACACATCCACAACAGATTAGTATGTTAGACATCGAAATTTTTAAAAATAATGCTAAGGAAGTCAATTAGAATATGAAGTGGCTAAACAATTATTGCGTTAATAGAAATCAAAGAACCCGTCCAATTATGAGTTAATTGGGCGGGTTCTTTAATTGTTGTGATGTTTTGTTCTTAAAGAACAGGAGCCATTGTTTCTTTTAGTACTTTAACAGAATAATCAAATTGTTTTTTCTCTTCGCTGTTTAAGTCAAGCTCTACTACTTCACGAATACCATCACGATTGATAACTGCTGGAACACCAACATACACATCGCTTTGACCATACTGACCATCAAGGTAAGCTGATACTGGTAAAATAGAGTTTTCGTTATTTAAAATAGCTTTAGTAATACGAACTAGAGACATACCGATTCCGTAGAAAGTTGCACCTTTTCTCTCAATAATATGATATGCTGCATCTCGAACATTTACAAATATTTCATCTAAGTCTTTTTGATTGTATTCAGGTTTTTTGTTTAGTAAAGATTGAACACTTTCTAAACCAACAGTTGCTTTGCTCCATACTGGCAATTCTGTATCGCCATGCTCTCCAATAATAGAAGCATGGATATTTCTAGTATCCACATTAAAGTATTCACCAAGCATATAACGGAAACGAGCACTAT
>JBDNRM010000049.1:0-22417 GCA_047718615.1 Bacillus sp. (in: firmicutes)
AAAAAAACAAAAATTCTGTCCATCATCCAGCTTATGAAGGACAAAAAAGCAGGAAAAACAGAAATTCTGTCCATCATCCAGCTTATGAAGGACAAACCTCCAACACAAAAACTAAATTTCTTTCCTTCAGTACTCATATTAGTTCGTTTCTCTCGTTTACTCTTTCAGTCAGATTGTGTAGCAATTGTTTTTTTCTTTATTCCAGATGTTAGAATAACGCCAAGGAATACAAATATTCCACCAACTATTTGTTCGTTTGATATACTTTCGCCTAAAAACAAGCCTATCATTGCAGTGAAAACGGGAATCAAGTTAAGAAAAATTCCGGCTTGGTTTGGACTGATTTGTTTTAATGCCATATTCCAAAATACAAAGGAACAAGCGGAAGGAAATAATACCATATAGAGTATCCCTACCATTCCCACTGTCGTCATTTTGCTAAAATCTATCCCTTGCATAAACGCAAATGGAGCAAGAATGATCATGGCAAAAAGTGTTGAAATTGCTGTAGTCGTTATAGGAGGAAGTGGGATTCTTCTGCCTAAAAGAGAATAGAATGTCCATGCAACAACAGCACCAATCATTAATAAATCTCCAGTATTATATTGGCTATGAAAAATTTGGCTGATTTTTCCTTCTGTTAATAGCACGATTGCTCCGAATAAAGAAATTAAAAGTCCTGAAATTTGTGTTTTTGTCATTTTTTCCTTTAATAGCAAAAAGGAAAAAAATACGATGATTCCGGGATTTATCGTATTAACAAGAGCCGCATTAGTTGCGGATGTATATTTTAAAGCTTGATAGAGAAGTAGATTATAAGCAATAACTCCAAGTATTCCATGAATGACAAGCAGGTGGCAATGTTTACGCACGATCTTCCAATCTGGCATTTTTTCAAGAAAAAATGCCAGGGGAAGGAGGATCAATAAAGCCAATACCCATCTTGAAAACGTAATCCATACTGGGGTCAATTCAGTACCAACCATTTTTCCAAAAACAAAATTACCTGCCCAAAATAAAGTAGTCAAGAGCAGGAGAATAAAAACTCTTCCATTCATTTTCATTACAAATCTCCTTTTATGTAAAAAGTACGAATAGGAATGGTGAAAACACCATTCCTAGAGTCTCGAAAAATAAGACAGCAAAATTTCTACTTATTTATTGTCCTTTTTCAATGAAATAATGGTTTCTTCATCAGGTGTTACATAGACTGTTTGCTGATTATCATAAATAACAAAACCAGGTTTAGCGCCGCTAGGTTTTTTTACATGTCGAACCAAAGTAAAATCAACTGGTACGGAGCTGGAGTGTTTTGCTTTACTAAAATAGGCTGCCAAGTTTGCTGCTTGCAAAATGGTTTGCTCAGAAGGCTCTTTGCTGCGAATAACAACATGGGAACCTGGGATATCTTTTGTGTGCAGCCAAATTTCGTCTCTTGCTGCAACCTTGTTTGTTAAATAGTCATTTTGTTTATTGTTTTTTCCAACTAATATTTCCGTGTGATCTTCTGAATAATATTGGTCCAAAACAGGTTTGCTATTTTGTTGTTTTTTTGTTTGTTTCTTTTGTCTTTCTCTTAAATAACCTTCTTCCACTAGCTCTTCACGAATTTCCTGAATATCTTTAGGAGAGGCAGAAATAATTTGCTGGAACAATGTTTCAAAATACAATAGTTCTGCTTCTGAAAGTCGAATTTGCTCCTTAATAATAGCAATAGAGTTTTTTGCTTTTTGATATTTTTTAAAATACTTTTGGGCATTTTCAGATGGTGATAATCTAGGATTAAGCTCAATAGTCAGCATTTTGCCTTCTAGATCGTAATAGTTAACGACTTCTATTTTATCCATCCCCTTTTTTGCTGCATAAAGATTGGCAGTTAAAAGTTCTCCGGATAATTGATATTCCTCCGCATTTTCAGCTTCAAGTAAAGATTTTTGCAGTTTTTTAATTTTTTTAGTATTTTTATCCCGTTCATTAACAATAAAACGTTCTAAATCATTGCTCTGTTGTTTCACTCGATCTCGTTCCGCTTTTCCGAAATAAAACCGGTCAAGCATTTCACTTAATGTAGCAAATGATTTTATTTCGCCATTTACATGAAGTACAGGTTGATAATAAAAATATTCTTTATCAGAAGTAATCATAATGGAAGGATTATACGCTTCTTGTTTTATATTCTCCATTTGTGTGGTAAAGGCTTTAGGCAATGTGATCCGATTAGCAATATCTGCTCGAAATAGGATTTCTTTTGCAAGAAGTGGAGAAATTCCTGAAAATTGTTGAACAATTTGTTTATCTAGCTTGCCGCTGTTAAAGTCTATTGCTTTTACGACATCTTCTTCTGATGCAGATAAAGGGTCAAGTTTATCTTGGGCAGGCGGTGCTTTATATTCATAGCCAGGAAGAATGGCCCGATGACTGTTGACTGCATAAGAAACATGCTTGATGCTGTCTAATATCGTATTTTTCTCTTGATCCACCAAGATAATATTACTATGACGTCCCATTATTTCAATCATAAGTTTTTTATAAGATGTATCGCCAATTTCATTTCTTCCTCTAATTTCTAATACGATTATTCGGTCATTTCCTATTTGATATATATTTTCAATAAAATAACCTTCCAAATGTTTTCGTAATAACATACAGAACATTGGAGGTTCTTTAGGATTCTCATATGTTTCTTCTGTAAGTTGAATTCGTGCATAGCTCGGATGAACGGATAAAAGCAGCTTTTGATTTTTTCCATTTGCTCGAACAACAAGCACTACTTCGTTTGAAAACGGCTGTTGTACTTTATTGATTCGCCCACCCTTTAATTGTTGCAGTAGCTCAGTGGTCATTGCTTTTGTAAATAAACCATCAAATGACATGTTTAACATCCTCTTTTATAGTGATTTCCTCTTTACTCTATCGATAATTAAATAGAAATACAAGAATTTCATCATAAAAAGTCGTTTTTTCATTGGTAAAATGTCATCCGCAATTTAAAGGTACATTCTTTAGAATTGCTCACCATTCGATAAGATTGCTCGTTTCCATTCATGCCAAGTCATATCATCGAATAGCTGGAATTTATATTGTTCGTAAAAAGAAATCGTGGATGGAACAATGCTTATCAAGAGACGAATTAGCTTTTCCTGCTTTTCTGTTTTTTGCTAGCATTTTTTTTTGATTGGTTGAATATGATTTCTTTAAGGTGGTGTTGGGACAACTTTGCAAGTTTAACATTGTTCAGAACAACTGCGTTTTTTCTTCACCTTTATGAGAGCAAGCATGTATTTTAAAGTGGGTGTTCAAAAAGGAGGATAAAATGGACCAACGAAGAAATTCGACTTGTCCTTTTTACCGGACTTTTTGAACAATCTCTTAAAGAAAAATGCACCGCTATAATCTAGGAAGTACTAGTTGCTTTTCTAAAAGGTGGGTTGAATTGAAAAAGGGGGAAGTGAGATGGCCGGATGAACTATCATGAAATGAATGAAAAAGAAGTAGAGCGAACATTAAATACTGATTTTTCGGCTGGACTGACAGATGAAGATGTAAACAAGCGAAGAGAACAGTTTGGGAAAAATGAACTGGCGGAAGGAGAGAAACAGTCTGCTCTGCTGCTATTTTTTAGTCAGTTTAAAGACTTTATGGTACTGGTCCTATTAGCGGCAACGTTAATTTCAGGACTTTTAGGAGAATACATTGATGCGATTGCTATAATAGCTATCATCATCTTGAATAGCTTTCTTGGTTTTTTTCAGGAAAGAAGGGCAGAGAAATCTTTATCTGCTTTAAAAGAACTTTCCCAGCCGCAAGTACAAGTTTTAAGAAGAGGGGAATGGATAAAAATTCTTTCCAAAGAATTGGTTCCAGGTGATGTTATCAGATTTACAAGTGGAGATCGAATTGGTGCAGATGTTCGAATCATTGAATCTAGGAGTTTAGAAGTAGAAGAGTCTGCATTAACTGGAGAATCTGTTCCTGTTCCTAAAACGGTGTCTCCTATTAAAAATGCTCATTTAACACTTGGCGATATGGAAAATATGGGGTTTATGGGGACGATGATTTCAAGGGGAAGTGGCTCAGGGGTAGTAATTGCAACAGGAATGAAAACGGCAATGGGGCAAATAGCAGATCTTTTGCAAAATGCAGAATCCCAAACGACGCCATTGCAGCGTAGGCTTGAACAGCTTGGAAAAATTTTGATTGTTACAGCATTATGCTTAACATTGCTTGTTGTAGCCATTGGAGTATTGCAAGGAAATGATTTGTATGAAATGGTTCTTGCTGGTGTGTCCCTAGCTGTTGCAGCTATTCCAGAAGGGCTGCCGGCCATTGTTACGATTGCTTTATCGTTGGGTGTACAAAAAATGATTCGAAAAAATGCAGTTGTACGCAAATTGCCAGCTGTTGAAACATTAGGCTGTGCAAGTGTTATCTGCTCAGATAAGACCGGGACATTGACACAAAATAAAATGACCGTTACAAAGGTGTGGAGCGGTGGAAAAACATGGACAGTAGATGGGATTGGCTATGAACCACAAGGGAAATATTATGATGATAATACGATGATTGATCCACGAAAAGATAGAGTATTGCAACAGCTGTTAACATTTGGAATGATTTGTAATCATGCAGAAATACTGCAAAAAGACGGCGAATTTGTTTTAAATGGGGACCCGACAGAAGGTGCTTTGTTAGTCGCTGGGATGAAAGCAGGTTATTCAAGAAGTCAATTATTAAATCAATTTACCATTGTAAATGAGTTTCCATTTGATTCTACCCGTAAAATGATGAGTGTTATTGTAAAAGACTCTACTGGCAGACAATTTATTGTCACAAAAGGTGCACCAGATGTATTAACAGGAAAAAGTGTCTCTATTTTAATGGGAAGTAAAATTCAGCCATTTGCAAAGGATACAAAAAATTTAGTCCAGGATGCAATAAATGGATTAGCTTCACAAGCGCTGCGAACAATAGCGGTTGGATACAAAGAAATAGCACCCAATACACTAATTTTACATGAGCAAGAAGCAGAAAAAGATTTAACATTTATCGGTTTACAAGGAATAATTGATCCGCCGAGACCGGAAGTAAAACAAGCCGTTAAAGAGTGTAAAGATGCAGGTATAAAAACGGTTATGATAACAGGTGATCATGTTATTACAGCCAAAGCAATTGCCAAGCAGTTGGGGATTGCAAATAAACGCTCTAAAGTGTTAGAAGGTAAAGATCTAGCCAATATGAGCTTGTCTCAATTAGAAGATGTAGTAGACGAGGTGACGGTGTTTGCGAGAGTATCTCCAGAACATAAATTAAAAATCGTACAGGCATTTCAAAATAAAGGACATGTTGTGGCGATGACAGGCGATGGAGTAAATGATGCTCCTGCTATTAAAACAGCGGATATAGGTATCGCAATGGGAGTCACAGGAACAGATGTGGCAAAGGAAGCATCATCCTTAGTATTAATGGATGATAACTTCGCTTCAATAAAAGCAGCTATTATTGAAGGTAGAAATATATATGAAAACATTCGTAAATTTATCCGCTATTTATTAGCATCCAATGTTGGTGAGATACTAGTTATGTTATTTGCGATGATTTTGGCTTTGCCGCTTCCTTTAGTTCCCATTCAAATTCTATGGGTGAATTTAGTAACAGATGGCCTTCCAGCAATGGCACTGGGACTTGATAGACCTGAAGATAATGTGATGAAAAGAGATCCAAGAAGTCCGAATGAAGGAGTATTTGCAAGAGGATTAGGCTGGAAAGTAGTATCTCGTGGTTTCTTAATTGGCATATCCACGATATTAGCATTTATTTTTGCTTACGATAATAATCCAGACAATCTTGCCTATGCACAAACGGTAGCTTTTGTTACATTAGTGTTGGCTCAATTGATTCATGTATTTGACTGCCGCAGTGAAAAATCGATTCTATCTCGGAATCCATTTGGCAATATGTATTTAGTTTGGGCTGTTATTTCTTCTTTGGTGCTAGTATTAGTTGTTATTTATGTTCCAGTTTTACAAAACATCTTTCATACAATGCCAATTCTGACAAAAGATTGGCCAATGATAATCGGTTTAGCCTCTGTTCCAACTTTTTTACTTGCAGGATCATTTTTGTTGAGTAAATCAAAATAAAATATGGTATAATCCAAAAGGTATAGAGACAACTCTATACCTTTTGTGTTTATTTGGAAAAGGGGTAGAAAGCGCCAGTTTTTATATTTCTTCGAGGCTGAACAAGGCGTTTGCGCTTTTTTATCATAGTAAGTATTAAATGACTTTTCGTGCGCCGATAGGTTGAGACTGTTTCTTTTCTTTTTTTTGAAGAGATGAGTTTCTGTGTGTATCTGTATAAAATAATAATTCTAATGAAAAGCGAGAAATAGGTAGCACTCTAATTTATTTAATAAGCGCATTTACTTTTCTTGAAATGGATGTGTAAAAATGGCTATAAGCATGACTGGTTTTGGCAGAGTGCGCAAACAATTGGAGGATGTAAACATCGTAGTAGAAATAAAAACAGTTAATCATCGTTTTTGTGAACAAACAATTCGGATGCCTAAACAGTTCATAATAATAGAAGAAAAAATAAAAAAGACCATTTCAAACTATATACATAGAGGAAGAGCTGAAGTATTCATTAGCCTTGAAGGGGAGCGCCTTCAAAATAAAAAAGTCGTCGTAGATTATTTACTGCTCGACAGGTATCATCAGCTTCTGACAGAAATAAAAAATAGATACTCGATTCAAGAGGCAATTTCATTGGATGACTTATTAAAAAGGGAAGATTGTTTTCAGCTTAAAGAAGAAGAAGTGGACGAAAAAGAACTAGAAGAAACAATTTTAGCAGCAGTAGAAGAAGCTGCTATCGAATTAAATAAGATGCGTGCAGCAGAAGGGTTTGTTTTGCAGCAAGATATTCTAAGCAATTTAGATTTGGCAGAGCAGTCTATTATTCGACTTACCCAATTAGCTCCACAAGTTATAACAAGCTATCGGGAAAAAATAAAAGCAAGAATAGAAGATTTTTTACAAGATAAGATGGACGAGTCTAGGCTTTTGACAGAAGTTGGGATATTTGCTGATAAAGTGGATATAAATGAGGAATTAACACGTTTGAACAGCCATCTTCACCAATTTCGTCAATTTGTACAGGGATCGGATGCTATCGGCAGAAAGCTGGATTTTCTTCTTCAAGAAATGAACAGAGAAGTAAATACAATTGGCTCTAAAGGGAATTCAGCAGACATCAGCAAAGAAGTTGTAGAAATGAAGAGCTTATTAGAAAAAATAAAAGAACAAATTCAAAACATTGAATAGATGAGTTTAGAATAATCCTTCCTCGTCAAAAATAAACTAATAGGATTGGAGAATATACATGTCCATCAAGTTAATAAATATCGGTTTTGGAAATATTGTTTCTGCAAACCGAATTATATCGATTGTTAGTCCTGAGTCAGCTCCAATAAAACGTATTATCCAGGATGCACGGGATCGAGGATCGCTGATTGATGCAACATATGGAAGAAGAACAAGAGCTGTTATTGTTATGGACAGTGATCATGTGATTCTTTCGGCTGTCCAGCCAGAAACGGTTGCACATCGACTGAATGATCGCGATGAAATATTGGATGAAGGGTAGGAGAGAAGAGTGGTAGATAAAGGGCTGTTAATTGTGTTATCAGGACCTTCTGGTGTTGGAAAAGGTACGGTGCGCAAACAAATTTTTTCACAAAAAAATAATTCATTTGAATATTCGATTTCGATGACTACAAGACTTCCACGAGCGGGAGAAGTCGATGGAGTCGATTATTTCTTTAAAAAAAGAGAAGAATTTGAACTATTAATTGAGAAAGGCAAACTATTGGAATATGCGGAGTTTGTCGGCAATTATTATGGAACACCTGTTGATTATGTAAGAGAAACAACAGATAAAGGAAAAGACGTTTTTTTAGAAATTGAAGTGGAAGGTGCTAAGCAAGTAAGAGAAAAATTTCCAGATGGATTGTTTATTTTCTTAAGCCCTCCAAGTTTATCCGAATTAAAAAATCGTATCGTCACAAGAGGAACTGAAACAGAAGAAATTATCAACAATAGAATGAATGTGGCTAAAGAAGAAATAGAAATGATGCATTTATATGATTATGTGGTAGAAAATGATACAGTAGAGAATGCATGTGATAAAATTAAAGCCATAATTATTGCAGAACATTGCAGAAGAGAAAGAGTAGAACCAAAATACAAAAAAATGCTGGAGGCTAATTAACTATGTTATATCCATCTATTGATTCATTAATGACTAAAATCGATTCTAAATATTCTTTAGTATCTGTTGCGGCAAAAAGAGCGAGAAAGATGCAGTTGCATGCAAAACCGCAATTAAGCAAGTATGTGTCACATAAAAATGTCGGAAAAGCATTAGAAGAAATTCATGCGGATCAATTGACATACCGTGTTAATGTTGAAGAAATGGAAAAAGAAAATTAATTGGATTAGTGCAAGGTCTGATTAAATAAAGCAATAACAAATGGAAGGCTGAATCGGAAGGGGAATTTCTCATTCTTGATCAGTCTTTTTTTATGAAGGTAAACGGTCTTTTGTCTAATTTTTTATTTTTAAGGCTTCCTGAAAAAAGGCGTTGGCTTTCTCGATTTAGTCCGCAGTCAGAATACACTTCGCTTTCCATGGGGCGAGCGGTGAGCCTCCTCGGAGCAAGCTCTGCGGGGTCTCACCTGTCTCGCAATTCCTACAGGAGTCTTCGTGTATTCTGACTGCTCCTTGAATCAAACTCAGATCAAAAAAACGGAAAGCTGGTGCTTTTCATGTGCCATGGTGCGGGTGTCGAGCCCGAAAAAATCCAATGAAAATTCCTTGGTTGCTTGGATTTTGGCTGACTTAATTTTTAATCATCTGCTTTTACAAAAGTAAGAGGGGGGGTTTTTAATCGGATAGAGCATTTGAATGACGTTGATGAGCTGGGAGATCCGAGCTTTTTCTTATTTAATAGGTGAAAATTCTTTGTTTTTCTTGCATAATAAAGACAGCGAATTTTGTAGAAATGGGGGAACATGATGTTAAAGGGGAAAAAGATCTTGTTATGTATAACAGGTGGAATTGCTGTATATAAAATGTGTGCATTAACAAGTAAATTAACGCAGAAGGGTGCGATTGTTAAAGTAATAATGTCTGAAGCAGCAACAGAGTTTGTCGCACCACTGACGTTTAAAGCACTCTCTAAAAATGAAGTATATACAGATACATTTGATGAAAAAGATGCAAAAGTGATTGCCCATATTGATTTAGCAGACTGGGCGGATTTGATTCTTGTCGCTCCTGCAACAGCCAATACGATAGGAAAGCTTGCAAATGGAATTGCAGATAATATGGTAACAACAACACTACTTGCAGCAACTGCTGATGTATGGATTGCACCGGCAATGAATGTTCATATGTATGATCATCCTGCTGTACAAAAAAATATTCAAACCTTATATGAGTACGGATACCGTTTTATTAACCCGAGTGAAGGGTATCTTGCCTGCGGTTATATTGGAAAAGGTAGATTAGAAGAGCCGGAAATAATCATTGAACATATGGAAGAGCACTTTACTGGAAAGAAACAATTTTTACAAAATACGACCGTATTGGTTACGGCAGGTCCAACCAGAGAGAAGATTGATCCAGTTCGGTTTATTTCTAATCATTCCACAGGAAAAATGGGATATAGTATTGCCAAGCAGGCGTTGAAATTTGGAGCGGATGTTGTTCTTGTAACAGGTCCGACGAATATAACGCCGCCAAAAGGAGCAAAGGTGATCGCGGTCGAAAGTGCGGGTGAAATGTATGAGGCAGTAATGGAGAATAGTAAGAAAGCTGATATTATAATAAAAACAGCCGCCGTCAGTGACTATAAACCTGTAAAAACATATGATCATAAAGTAAAAAAGCAGCAAGGATCGGAAATAATGGAGTTTACAAGAACAAAAGATATTCTTGCCGAATTAGGACAAAGAAAAACAAGCCAAGTATTAATTGGATTTGCAGCGGAAACGCAAAATATGGAAGAATATGCAAAAGATAAACTAAAAAGAAAAAATGCTGATATGATTGTGGCGAATAATGTAAATAGTAAAGACTCAGGTTTTGGAACAGATACAAACCGAGTTACTTTTTATTTGAAAAACGGGGAACAAAAAGAATGGCCATTATTAACAAAAGATCATGTCGCCATTCATTTATTAGAACAAGCTTTTATATTGAAAGAAGATGGTAGGAAATGACGGTTGCTAAAGTTATTGTAGATGTGCCTGCTAAACAAACAGATAGACCATTTGATTATCTTATACCTGCCCATTTAGAAAATGTCATTCAGCCGGGTATGCGAGTGATTGTGCCGTTTGGACCAAGAAAGGTACAAGGGTTTGTAGAAGAAATTCATCCAGAGTCTTCCTTTCCTTCATTAAAAAAAATCAGCGAACCGATGGACCTTGTTCCTGTATTAAATAATGAATTGCTTCATTTAGCTGATTGGTTGTCAGAACAAACGCTTTGTTATAAAATTTCTGCCTTTCAAGCCATGCTGCCTCCTGCTTTAAAAGCAAAGTATCAGCGGAAAATAAAATTACTAGCTGAACTTGACCTAAATGAATTAACAGAAAGTCTGCATCCCTTATTTGCTGGAAAGAGAGAGGTGTTATGGGAAGAAGCAATAAAAACTACCTCTCTTACATCGATACAAAAAGAAGTGAAAAAAGGGAACCTCGAAGTCGTTTATGAAGTACAGTCGCGTGCAAATAAAAAGAAAGTAAAACATATTTATTCGCTATTAACCTGCGCGCAGCTAAAAGAAGCATCGGAAGCATTAAACAAGCAGGCAGCGAAGCAACAGCAAGTAATCCATTATTTTATGCAAAACAAGGAGTCTATTGAACAAAAACGATTAATAAGTCAGTTGAAAATATCCACTGCTGTAATAAAAGGATTAGTGGATAAAGGAATCCTTGCTGAAAAGTCAGTAGAAATGTACCGGGATCCTTATAAGGAAAGAGAGTTTGCCAGAACATTTCCTCTGCCTTTAACAAAAGAACAACAGCTGGCAATCGAACCGATTCATCAAAGCATTGAAAATGATACACATGAAGTATTTTTATTGTATGGAGTGACAGGCAGCGGTAAAACAGAGGTATATCTTCAATCCATTGATAAAGTATTAAAAAAAGACCAAGAAGCAATTGTATTAGTACCTGAAATTGCCTTGACACCACAGATGGTCCATCGCTTCAAAGGAAGATTTGGTGATAAAGTAGCTGTTCTCCATAGTGGTCTTTCAGTTGGTGAAAAGTATGATGAATGGAGAAAAATACAGCGAAAAGAAGTGAAAGTAGTAGTAGGAGCAAGATCGGCGATTTTTGCACCATTTGAAAATTTAGGGATTATTATTATTGATGAAGAACATGAAATGACCTATAAGCAAGAAGAAAATCCAAAGTATCATGCGAAGGATGTTGCCATCAAAAGAGGGTTAACCCATCAATGTCCAGTTATTCTCGGCAGCGCTACACCTTCTTTAGAAAGCTTTGCCCGTGCGCAAAAAGAGGTGTTTACTTTATTAACTTTGGAAAAGAGAATGAATAACAATCCTTTACCGGAAGTGGAAATTGTTGATATGAGGGAAGAGCTCCGAGAAGGCAATCGATCAATGTTTTCGAGAGTTTTGTTGGAGAAGCTAAAAGATAGAATCGAAAAAAAAGAGCAGACTGTTTTGTTTTTAAATAAACGGGGGCATTCCTCCTTTGTTATGTGCCGTGATTGCGGTTATGTGGTGAAATGTCCTCACTGTGATATTAGCTTAACCTATCATCAATATAATCATCAGATGAAATGTCATTATTGTGGATATGAAGAAACGGTGCCAAATAATTGCCCGGAATGTAGCAGTGAACATATTCGGTATTTTGGAACAGGAACACAAAAGGTAGAAGAGGAATTGGCAAAGATTATGCCGGAAGCCAGTGTTATTCGTATGGATGTGGATACAACGAGCCGAAAAGGATCACATGAAAAATTATTAAAACAGTTTCAAGAAGGCAATGCAGACATTCTTTTAGGCACACAAATGATTGCTAAAGGACTGGATTTTCCAAGAATTACGCTTGTCGGTGTATTATCAGCGGATACAATGCTTCATTTGCCGGATTTTCGTTCATCTGAAAAAACATTTCAGCTTTTAACGCAAGTGAGTGGGCGAGCTGGAAGGCATGAGTTAGAAGGAGAGGTTATTTTTCAAACGTATACTCCAGAGCATTACAGCATTGAGCTTGCTAGTCATCAAAATTATGACGTCTTTTATCAAAGTGAAATGATGATAAGAAAGAACCACGCCTACCCGCCTTATTACTATATTACACTTATAACAGTTAGTCATGAACAATTAATGAAAGTCGTTTCGGTAACGGAACAAATTTCACAAGTTGTAAGACAAAAGCTCTCTCCGAAAACGGTCGTATTAGGACCAGTTGCTTCCCCTATTTCCAGAATAAAAAATAGATATCGGTATCAGTGTCTGATAAAATACAAACAGGAACCTAACTTAAAGAAGGTGCTTAAAACAGTGTTGGATCATTATCAAGGCGAAATAAGCACAAATGGTTTACAAATTTCGATTGATGTTAACCCTTATATTCTGATGTAATGGTACAGCGATTTTCATTAGAACAAAAGAATGTACGATAAAAGGTTAGGAAGAAAACCTTTTATACGTCAATCTTACTTGTGTTATATCAGTAAATAGTATAGAATATACCGTTGCATTAAATATTAGGCAGAATGATGTTTGGAGGAAAAGAAGTGGCAGTAAAACAGATTGTACTGTTTCCAGCAGAAATATTAGAACGTTCGTGTGAAACAGTTACTGTATTTGATAAAAAATTAGCAAAACTATTAAATGATATGTATGATACGATGATTGAGTTTGATGGTGTGGGACTTGCGGCACCGCAAATAGGAATAGGAAAAAGAATTGCAATTGTTGATATAGATGATGATATGGGAACAATTGAATTAATTAACCCAGTATTAATGGAAGCAGATGGCGAACAAGTAGGACCAGAGGGCTGCTTAAGTTTTCCAGGAGTATATGGAGAAGTAAATCGTCCATTTTCTATTAAAGTAAAGGCTCAGGATAGAAAAGGAAAAGCTTATTATATAGAAGCAGAGGACTTTTTAGCAAGAGCGATTCTACATGAAATGGATCATTTAGATGGAGTGCTTTTTACTACAAAAATTACGCGCTATTTAGAGGAAGATGAGTTAGAAGGAGTGGAATCTGAATGACGAAAATTGTATTCATGGGAACACCGGATTTTTCTGTGCCGGTGCTGCAGCAGCTTTTAGAGGATGGCTATCAAGTCATTGCTGCTGTGACACAGCCAGACCGTCCTGTCGGGAGAAAAAGAACATTAACACCGCCGCCAGTAAAAGTAGAAGCGATAAAGCATCATATTCCGGTATATCAGCCGGAAAAAATTCGCCAGTCAGAAGAGTTGGCAGCAATTATTGCTTTAGAACCGGATTTGATTGTAACAGCAGCTTTTGGACAAATTTTGCCCAACGAATTATTGAACGCACCAAAGTATGGTTGTATTAATGTGCATGCATCCTTGCTTCCAGAATTAAGAGGCGGTGCACCTATTCATTATAGTATCATTCAAGGAAAAGAAAAGACCGGGATTACGATTATGTATATGGCAGAAAAATTGGATGCTGGCGATATTTTAACACAAGTGGAAGTACCGATAGCAGAAGAAGATACAGTTGGAACGCTGCATGATAAACTCAGCGCAGCAGGCAGCGAGCTTCTCTCCAATACATTGCCGAAGCTTTTGGCTGGGGAGATTACGCCTATCGCTCAAAATGATAACGAAGCAACCTTTGCTTCGAATATTAAACGTTCAGATGAAAAAATCCATTGGGCATTATCAGGCGAAGAGATTTATAATAAAATTCGTGGCATGAACCCATGGCCAGTTGCATTTACCACATACCAAAATGAAGTAATGAAAATATGGAGTGCACAAAAGGTGAACGCATCTTCACAAGCAGCTCCTGGGACGATTAGCGATATTCTAAAAGACGGCCTGATTGTTTCAACAGGCAGTACAACATCCATCAAAATAACAGAGCTTCAGCCAGCAGGTAAAAAGAAAATGCTAGCAGAAGTATTTTTACGCGGTGCAGGTGCAAAAATGGCAATAGGTGAAGTATTAGGAGCAGAAAATGACTAGTAAAAAAAATGTTCGCGAAACAGCGTTGGATATAATAGAAACAATTAATAATAATCAGGCTTACAGCAATCTTTTATTAAATACAAGTATCAAAAAAAATCAAGTGCCAGTAAAAGATATCGGACTCTTAACAGAAATGGTGTATGGCACATTGCAGCGAAAAATGACGTTAACGTATTATTTGCAGCCTTTTTTAAAAAATAGCCATAAAATGCAAAGCTGGGTAGTTACTTTACTGCAATTAACGTTATACCAAATTCTTTATTTAGATCGTGTTCCGGATCATGCTGCTATTCATGAAGCAGTTGAAATAGCGAAAAAACGGGGACATAAAGGAATTGCTGGTTTAGTTAATGCCGTTTTAAGAAGCATTCAAAGGCAAGGGGTACCATCGTTAGAGACCATAAAGGATCCTATCGAAAAATTAGCAGTGGAAACAAGCCATCCACAATGGTTAGTAAAAAGATGGGTGGATCAGCTTGGGTTAGAAGAAACACGTAAAATGTGTGAACTAAACTTAGTGGCTCCTACGCAAACAGCTAGGGTAAATACTACGAAAATATCTAGAGAAGAGTGTTTATCTCAGCTAGAGAAAGAAGGCTACCAAGTAGTAGCAAGCGATGTTGTTCCAGAAGGCATCCATTGTGTAAAAGGTAATTTAGCAAATTCATCTTCATTTCAAAAGGGATTAGTAACCATTCAAGATGAAAGTTCCATGCTTGTAGCTTATGCGTTGGATTTGAAAGAACCACTAACGGTACTAGACGCTTGTGCGGCACCAGGTGGGAAATCAACTCATATTGCTGAGAAAATGAATAATAAAGGACAAGTACTATCAGTAGATCTTCATGAGCATAAAGTGAAGCTTATCCGTCAAAATGCGGATAGATTAGAGCTTGATACGATAGAAACAAAAGTAATGGATTCAAGAAAGCTGGATGAAGTGCTGGAAGAAGGTTCATTTGATCGAATTCTAATTGATGCGCCATGCTCTGGTTTTGGAGTTATGAGAAGAAAGCCAGATATTAAATATACAAAAGCGGAAAAAGACATTGAACGATTGCACACGATTCAACTTCAGTTACTAGAAAAGATGAGTCCATTACTAAAAAAAGGCGGATTATTAATATACAGTACTTGTACAGTTGATGCAAACGAAAACGAAGAGGTAGCTGTCCGTTTTTTAGAACAGAATTCGGACTTTTATCAAGATACGACGTTAGTAGAACGCATGCCAGAGAGTGTCCGCCCATACGTAAAAGAACATGAATTGCAAGTATTGCCACAATATTTCGGATCAGACGGCTTTTATATTGCCGCATTAAGAAAGCAGGTGTAAAAATGGAACAGATAAAAACAACAAAGAAACAAACAACTCCAGATATGTTGCCATCCATTTACTCTTTAGAATTACACGAGGTAAAAGAATGGTTAAAAGAAAACAAAGAACAAGCATTCAGAGCAGATCAAATTTTTGAATGGCTTTATAAAAAAAGGGTAACTAGTTTTGAAGAAATGTCGAATCTTTCAAAAAGGCTGCGTCAATTATTAACAGAGCATTTTACGATTACGACACTAAAAACACTTATTGAACAAACGTCCAATGACGGCACCATTAAATTTTTATTTGAACTTCATGACGGATATTCGATTGAAACGGTTTTAATGAGACATGAATATGGCAATTCTGTATGTGTAACGACACAAGTTGGCTGCAGAATCGGCTGTACATTCTGTGCATCTACCCTTGGAGGATTAAAAAGAAATTTAGAAGCAGGAGAAATTGTTGCGCAAGTAGTAAATGTACAACAGGCACTTGATAAATTAGATGAGCGTGTAAGTTCTGTAGTTATTATGGGGATTGGTGAACCTTTTGATAATTTTGCAAATATGCTGAGCTTCTTAAAAATTATCAACCATGATCAAGCTTTAAATATTGGTGCAAGACATATCACTGTTTCAACTAGTGGAATTGTACCAAAAATTTATGAATTTGCTGATCAAAATATGCAAATTAATTTTGCAGTTTCCCTGCACGCTCCTAATACAGAGCTAAGAAGTCGATTAATGCCAATCAACAGAGCGTATAAACTGCCACAGTTAATGGAATCCATTCGTTATTATGTGGAAAAGACTGGACGAAGAGTAAGTTTTGAGTATGGATTATTTGGAAATGTAAATGATCAAGTAGAACATGCAGAAGAATTGGCTAAACTTGTAAAAGGGATTAAATGTCATATTAATCTAATTCCTGTTAACTATGTTCCTGAAAGAGATTATGTACGTACACCAAAGGATCAAATCTTTTTATTTGAAAAAACATTAAAAAAACATGGAGTAAATGTAACCATTCGAAGAGAGCAAGGCTCCGATATTGATGCTGCTTGTGGACAGCTGCGTGCGAAGGAGCGACAAGAAGAGACGAGGTGACAACCAGTGAAAGAAATTTTTATGACAGATAAAGGAAAAGTTCGCCAGCATAATGAGGATAGTGGAGCTATAGTCTTTAATAAAAGCGGTCAACGCCTTGCCATCGTAGCAGATGGCATGGGCGGTCACCGTGCAGGTGATGTGGCAAGCAGGTTAACGGTTGAAAAATTGACTGATCTTTGGATAGAAAATGAAGCCATTATGACTGCGGATGAAGCGGAAAGTTGGTTGCAAACGAATATTCTTCAAGTGAATCAATTTGTTTTACAATATGCGCTCACACATCCAGAATGTGAAGGCATGGGAACGACGATTATTGCCGTTATTAGTACCGAAAATTTTTCTACCATTGCACATGTTGGGGACAGTCGTTGTTATTTATATAATGAAGATGGTTTTAAACAAATGACAGAAGATCATTCATTAGTAAATGAATTGGTTAGAATGGGGCAAATTTCCAAGGAGGATGCTGAACATCATCCTCGAAAAAACGTGGTATTAAGAGCTTTAGGGACAGATGAAAACTTAGTGATTGATATTATTACCATTATGTTTGAACAAGGCGATGTTATGTTAATTTGCTCGGATGGTTTATCAAACAAGGTGACAGATGATCAGTTAATAGAGGTTCTGAAGCAAGACAATTCTCTTGAAACAAAGGCGGCTACTTTAATTCATACTGCAAATGAAAATGGCGGAGAAGATAATATTACCGTTGTTATTTTAGAATATTTCACGGGAAATCAAGCAGGTGAAGAGCAATGATGATCGGCAAAAGGATAAGTGGTCGATATAAAGTAATAGATATGGTTGGTGGAGGTGGAATGGCAAACGTCTACCTGGCTCATGATATGATTCTTGATCGTGATGTTGCGGTGAAAATGCTTCGTCTTGATTATGTCAATGATGATGAATTTGTTAGACGATTCCATCGAGAAGCACAGTCGGCTACCAGTTTAACCCATCCTAATATTGTCAGTATTTATGATGTTGGAGAAGAAGGCTCCATTTATTATATTGTAATGGAATATGTAGATGGTTATACATTAAAACAATACATACAAAAACATTCTCCCGTTCCTGTGGAAACGGCAATTGAAATAATGAAGCAATTAACATCTGCTATTTCTCATGCCCATCAAAATAATATTATTCATCGAGACATTAAACCACATAATATTTTAGTGGATAAGCAGGGAAATGTAAAAATAACAGATTTTGGCATTGCGATGGCGTTAAGTGCAACAAGCATTACGCAAACGAATTCTGTACTTGGCTCTGTACATTATCTATCACCAGAACAAGCCCGTGGCGGCATGGCCAATAAAAAATCAGATATATATTCACTCGGAATTGTGATGTTTGAATTATTAACAGGGAGGCTTCCGTTCTCCGGGGAATCAGCGGTGTCTATTGCATTAAAGCATTTGCAGTCAGAGACTCCAAGCGTAAGAAGATGGAATGAAGAAATTCCCCAAAGTGTAGAAAATATTGTGTTAAAAGCTACTGCTAAAGATTCTTTTCACCGCTATGCAAGTGCAGAAGAAATGGAAGATGATTTACGGACAGCACTTAATCCTGAAAGAGGAAATGAACCGAAATTTTTTGCGCCAGTAGACGAGGAAGCAACTAAAGCCATTCCCATTATAACGAATGAGCGGTCTTATCCTAATCTTGATGAAACAATTATTCATGGCAAAGATGAAAAGAAGAAAAAAGAGTATAAACAAGAAGCTCCAAACAAAACAGAAGAGACAAAGAAGCCAAAAAAGAAAAGTAAAAAACTACCGATTATATTGATTTCTGCTTTTCTATTTCTATTAGTAGCTGCTGCTTTTGTTGTTTTCGTACTGCCGGATTTTCTGATTCCTAAAGATGTAACCATTCCTGATGTGACTGGAACTGAAATAGAAGAAGCAATATCAGAATTAGAGTCATCTGGTTTTGTAATAGGGGAAACAATTCCTTTAATGGATGAAGAGGTAAAAGAAGGAGCCGTTATTCGAACAAGTCCAAAAGCCGGTAGAGAGGTTAAAAAAGGTACGGAAATCGATATTTACCAAAGTACCGGCAAAGAGAAATTTGAACTGGGAGATTATAAAGGACAGCAGTATGAAGACGTTGTCAACAAACTTGAAAAAGAAGGCTTTAAAAATATTAATAAGATAGAGCAGTTTGATGAAAATCAGCCTTCTGGAACGATTCTTTCACAAAGTTTTTTAGAAGGGGATGAAGTGGTCCCTGAAGATGCAGACATTGAGTTTACGATCAGCAAAGGCGCTCAGTTTGTTAAATTACAAGACTTAATTGGTTATAGTAAAAAAGACGTGAATGAATATGTGAATTCTGTTGGACTTTCTGTAGATTTTAAAGAAGCATACAGTGATACAGTGGATGAAGGAAAGGTTGTTGCCCAATCACCAGAAGCTGGTTTAAATGTGAGGGTAGGCTCTAGTCTTTCTGTTACTCTTTCAAAAGGTACAGAAACAATTCCAACAAAAGAAGTAACCGAAGAGATTACAATTCCCTATGAGCCTGCAGAAGAGGGCGAGCCGCAAGAAGTGATTGTATACGTGCAAGATTTAGATCATAGCATGACGGAACCGTATGATACATTTACGATTAAGGAAACAACGAAAAAGACGATAACATTAAGAGTTTCAAAGGATGATAAGGCAGGGTACAAAGTGATTAGAGACACAAGTGTCATTCTTGATCATGTCGTCCCATATCCTGATTAAGGAGCGTATATTTTATGCCTGAAGGCAAGATTATTAAAGCGTTAAGTGGATTTTATTATGTTTTAAGCGATGAAGTTGTGACACAATGCCGAGGTCGTGGCGTGTTTCGGAAAAATAAAGTTTCTCCGTTAGTAGGAGATGAAGTTGTTTTTCAAGCAGAAAACAAAACAGATGGTTATATAATGGAAGTGAAAGAACGAAAAAATGAATTGGTAAGACCGCCAATTGCCAATGTCGATCAAGCGATTCTTGTTTTTTCAAGTGTGGAGCCTGATTTTAGTACAGCACTATTGGATAGGTTTCTTGTATTGGTAGAATACAATCGAATTAGACCAATTATTTGTATTACGAAAATGGATTTAACCTCACAAAAACAGGTTGAAGAGATGAAAAATTATGCAGCTAATTATGAAAAAATCGGTTATTCTGTTCTTCTTACTTCATCGGAAACAGAAGAAGGTATACAATTATTTGCTCCCTATTTAAATGGGAAGATTTCTGTGTTTGCAGGTCAATCAGGTGTTGGGAAATCTTCTTTGCTTAATGCGATACGTCCGGATTTGGAATTAAAAACAGATGAAATATCAAACCATCTTGGAAGAGGAAAACATACTACACGTCATGTGGAGCTTATCTCGATTGGAGATGGTTTAGTTGCTGATACCCCAGGATTTAGTTCGTTAGAATTTACGGACTTAGAAGCGGAAGATTTAAATTATTGCTTCCCTGAAATAGAGAAAGCAAGTGAAAAATGCAAATTTAGAGGCTGTTTGCATCTTTCAGAACCAAAATGTGCAGTAAAAGCAGAGATAGAAGCAGGGAATATTTCGAACTATCGGTACGAGCATTATAAAGACTTTTTGCAAGAAATAAGAGACAGAAAACCAAGATATTAAATAAGGCATGTGAGAAAATAATGGAGGCTGTTGCTTATTTTAGAACAGCATGAGGTTTTGCATTCTTATTTATTGACGTTTTGAGCATTCATATAAAATGCTCTTTTTTTTGTAAAAATAGTACAGAATGAAAAAATAGATAAAGGGGGAAGAGAATTGGATATTCATATAATGGCAGGAGGACCACAAAATTATATTCCGGATTTATCCGATTATATGGGAATCGATTCCATTTGGATTGGGGTGGACAGAGGAGTTTTATACTTATTAAATCGGGATATTCCGGTAAATGCAGCATTTGGTGACTTTGATTCAGTCAATGAAAAAGAATTGGCGGAAATATTGCAGCATTCATCCACTATTAAAAAATTCAGCCCAGAAAAAGATGAAACAGATATGGAGTTGGCTCTTAATTGGGCTGTTGAAAAGCAGCCAAATACAATTCGTATGTTTGGAGCAACTGGGGGAAGACTTGATCATACTATAGCTAATATTCAATTATTATTAAAAAAAATATTGGAGAAACAGCAAATACATATTGAAATAATTGACAATCAAAATATTGTATATGTAGTTAAAGAAGGTCAATATACATTAAAAAGAGAAGAGAACTATCGGTACGTTTCATTCTTTCCGTACAGTACAAATATTGTAGGTCTAACATTAGAGGGTTTTAAATATCCTTTAAAGGACTACACTATTCCAGTTAGCAGTACACTATGTATTAGTAATGAACTTATTAGTGAATATGGTACTTTTTCTTTTACTAAAGGCATATTAATGATAGTAAGGAGTCATGATTAAGTCATTAAATAAAAGTACTAATTTTTTGTTTTTGAATAGGATGTTAATGGTGTTACTGATTTAATATTGGAGCGTTAAGGAGGGACAGTATTCATGAGATTTTATACTATAAAATTGCCGAAATTTTTAGGAGGACTTGTCCGAGCGATGTTAGGAACATTTAAAAAAGAATAAAGGCATGAAATAAACATGCCTTTTTTACAAAGACAACCTTTTATATTGTTTCGCAAGAGGGGAAGACTTAAGGCTTTCCCTTGTTTTTGTCTATAAAAAACGCCAACATAAGAAATTATCGTACTTTAAACATAAATACAAAAAAGGATAATCAGTTAATTTTCTGAGGCAAGCGAACGATTACCGGAGGATTCCTGCCCAAACGCACAGGAATCTCTCGGTAATGATATAACACTTTAACTAAGGACTGATAAATCGCAAGTCCAAGAATGTGGGAGGACAGCTGCAAGAAAACTTATCTTGTTTCGACCTCTTGGAGGAATATGAGTGAAAAAAGGCAAAAATAAAAAAAGGGACATAAATTATGTCCTTTTTTTAAATGCTAATACTATTAGCAAATCGCCTACTATTGTTATTATAAATTTATGTAGAATAAACACTACATAAACATGAAAGTTGATCGAGGCGTTAACGTATTAATTATACGCGTTCAACTTTACCAGATTTAAGAGCTCTTGCAGAAACCCAAACACGTTTAGGTTTACCGTCTACTAGAATACGAACCTTTTGAAGGTTTGCTCCCCAAGTACGCTTGTTAGCGTTCATCGCATGGGAACGAGCATTACCTGTAGTTGTTTTTTTACCAGTTACAACACATTTACGTGGCATGAATATTTCCCTCCTTATAACCAAAACCCTTATTACGAGTTTTTAAAATTCATCATTAGCAATTAACTTTGAGAAATACGTGAAATAGTCCTCATTAAAGATACTTTAATAATTTATCACACAACTATCTTGATTGCAATAGTGTAATCAAAGCTTTCAAGAAAATTTCCTTGACATACAAATTTATTTTGCCTTTTTGAGTTGATTTTTTTGTGTTTATTCAACGTTGTTCTCCCAAAATGTGTACTTTTAAGATGGATGTTTTCACCAATTCAACGACAGCAACTAATGAATCAAAACGGCTTGATTGACGTGAAAGGTGCGAGACTCCTGTGGGATTAGCGGGTTAGATGAGACCTAAGCAGGCGCTTGCGCCGAGTTATAATGAACGAAACTAGCCCCATACTCGTAATTTC
>JBDNRM010000050.1:0-22401 GCA_047718615.1 Bacillus sp. (in: firmicutes)
TAGAATGAACTTTCGACTTCCTAAGTAAAAAAAAGGACTTTTTCAGTGGCCTCGCGCAAGTGCCGAGGAGGCTCATCGCACGCCCCACGGAAAGCGAACATCCTGAAACGAGAATCTTGCCCCTATTTGTAAGGAATAATGTTAGAAAAAAAACACCAAAAAGCACGAATCAATCATCCTTCTCTAATTGCTCTAAACCAAGTTATGGCAATACATGAACAGGAATTTATAACTGCGAAGGTTGAGTTATTAACTTAAAAAATATTCACCTACACGTTTATTAAAACGAAGACAGGGAATAAAACAATATGATTTTTTTCAAATTAGTTTTCTAAAAGGGAAGTGAAAAAATGGATGTAATATCGACATTTGGAGATCGTTTACTAGATTATGATTGGGAAGGACTTCTTATAAAAACAGGTGTTATTCTAATAAAGCTGATTGTAATAGTTCTTATTTACATAATTGCAAAAAAAATTGCTGGCACATTTATTACGAAAATATTCCTTTCTTTTCAAGAAAAGAATTCTATTTCAAAAGGAAGGGCATTTACTTTAGAAAGTTTAACCCAAAATCTAATATCTTATCTGCTTATCTTTGTATTAATTGTAACCATTCTTCAAACCTTTGGCATACAAGCAACAGCTATTCTTGCTGGTGCAGGAATCATTGGGTTGGCAGTCGGTTTTGGTGCACAAGGACTTGTTAGTGATATTGTAACAGGTTTTTTCCTTTTGTTAGAAAAACAATTAGATGTAGGTGATTCTGTTGTTGTTGGTGATTTTTCGGGTACAGTAGAACAGGTTGGATTACGCACTACGCAAATTCGTTCTGCTGATGGGACTCTTAATTATATCCCTAATAGAGAAATTACCACTCTCAGCAATCAGTCAAGAGGAGATATGCAAGCACTTGTTGATTTCTTAGTTTCAACGGAAAATGATATACCTAACACGCTTCTTATCTTGCAGAATGTTTGTGATTCTATAAAAAAACACAATCCGCTTGTGACGGATGGCCCCCAAGTTGTCGGTATTCAGGAAATAGGACCATCAACTATTACCATTAGAATTATTGCAAAAACCGCAAATAATGAACAATTTGGTATCGAGAGACTAATCCGCAAAGAAGTAGTAGAAGCACTTGATATAAACGGAATAAATATGCCTTCTTCTTCGCAAGTGCTTTTAGCTAAAAATTAAATTATACTGTTAACACTGAATTTTTATTATTTCCTCAAAGTCCTCAGGTAACATTTACCTTAGGGTATCATTGTTTATTCTGGCTGTGCTGTGCTTCCATGAAAAAAACAACATTATCATTTAATAAAGCTCATTCTAAATAAATGAGGGGACTTTTTTACAGCCTAAAAAGACGAGAAGCAAAAATATTTCTTCTTCTCGTCTTTTTGATAGTATCTTCATTCCACCATAATTTTGCACATCAATTTCCTTTATATTGCAAATATTTCGTGAGCATGGAAATAGCTGCTTTTATTGCATCTTCGTTCGCATTTAATTTATTATGATGCAATCCGTACGGAGAATCCACTCCAAGCCAAAACATAAATCCTGGAATTTCTTTTAACATATAACCAAAGTCTTCACCTGTCATCGCTTCTGTACATTCCACAACATCTATCTCCGTTTGCTTCCCTACAAAGTCCATAAACTCTTCTGTCAAGCTCTCTTCATTATATACTTGATAATAACCACAGCCAAAATCGATCGAACTTTCACAGTTATAACCAACTTCTATCCCCTTTACAAGAGATTGGACACGCTGTTTAACCAATTCCATGGAATCGCTGGAAAGAGTCCTCATCGTTCCTTCAATCCTAGCTGTTTCAGCAATAACATTTTGCACCGTACCGCCAGTGATTTTTCCAACTGTTACAACCGCACTATCAAGTGGATTTATATTTCTTGCAACAATCGTTTGCAGTTGAGTAACAAGACTGCAAGCAGCAATAACCATATCATTTGTATGATGTGGATAAGCTGCATGCCCTCCCTTCCCTTTTAAGTCGATAAACAGCTCTGAGGTGTTTGCAAACAATAAACCTGGTTTTAATGCTATCGTTCCAACCGGATATTCTGGAGCAATATGCAATGCCATCATCATATCCGGCTTCCATTTTCTCATGATATCGCTTTTAAGCATCGGTTCAGCCCCACCAGGCCCTTCCTCTGCAGGCTGAAAGATAAAGAGTACATCATCTTTGATAGGGTTGTGAACAATCTCTGTTAAGACGCCAAGAGCAATACTCATGTGAAAATCATGACCACATGCATGCATAGTATCCGGATGATTGGACTTAAACTCAAACCCAGTTTCTTCTTTCATCGGCAATCCATCCATGTCAGCCCGATATCCAATCAGCTTCGATGAATTCACCCCTAATACTTTTACAAAAATACCTGTTTTCCACGTCTTTACTTCTATTCTGTCAGCCTTTAAAGTACGAATATAGTCAAGCAAGTATGCTTGTGTTTTAAATTCTTGAAAACCCAATTCAGGAATCTGGTGTAAATCTCTACGAATTTTTATAAAACCGGTACTCTCTCCCATAACATACCTCCATTATAAAAAGCGCGGATTTCATCCACGCTTTTTGGTTTAAAATTATAGCTGACGAAGTTCGTGCATAATTTCTGTTTTAGATTTTGTTTTCTCATCAATTTCTTTAATAACGCGAGCTGGTGCTCCCGCAACTAACGTATTAGCTGGAACATCATCCAACACGATAGCTCCTGCTGCTACAACTGAACCTTTTCCAATTGTAACCCCTTCTACAACAACTGCATTCGCTCCAATTAATACATCATCTTCCACGATTACAGGTTTTGCAGAGGGAGGCTCAATAACTCCTGCTAAGACAGCTCCAGCACCAACATGACAGTTTTTACCTACTGTAGCTCGTCCACCAAGAATTGCCCCCATATCAATCATAGAACCTTCTCCAATAACTGCTCCAATATTGATAACAGCGCCCATCATGATAACCGCATTGTCCCCAATTTCTACTTGGTCTCTAATAAATGCTCCTGGTTCAATGCGAGCTTTAATATTTTTCATATCTAAAAGTGGTATAGCTGAATTTCTACGATCATTTTCTACAACAAAATCAGTAAACTTCTCTTTATTTGCTTCGATTATTTCGTTAATTTCAGTCCATTCTCCAAAAACCACTCCAGCATCTCCGCTAATAAATGCTTGTACTTTATCGCCAAAGTTTACATCAGCTAGATCACCTTTAACATAAACTTTTACTGGTGTTGACTTTGTGCTATTTTGAATAAATGAAATAATTTCATTTGCATCCATCATTTTCATCGTTTCTACCTCCATTATGTATAAATCTTACTCAGAAATTACTTTACCAAACAAAAGAAGTGAAAACAAGCAAAAAATATAAAGGCATTATCTCCGTATCTATTATCCCCTATTCCTAGGAGGATCTGTTATATATTCTTTAATGATATCCAAAAATGCCTGTACTTGTTTCAATTGAAAAGATGCCTCATAACCTAAAAGCCATGTTCGCCTTTTAATTGGCTCTTTATTTTCATTATATAAGGGAATCTTAAATAAATTATCACCAGCATCCTTTAATGCAATAGAAGGTAAAATACTATACCCGATTCCGTTAAACGATAATTGTTTACATGTTTCTATCTGATCAACTACAATCGTTTTTTTAGGTGGTGCTTGAAACTGTCGATGCCACCATACTTCTATTTCATCATAATAATTAGAATCACTTTTAAATTGGATAAACGGTCTATTTGTATGTAATAATTCATCTAAACTAGAAATTTCCGTATCAACAAGATACAAAGGGTCATCAAATAAATGCAATTTGGGGCCTTTCCAATCAGAAGATCCTCGAATAATACCAATATGGATATTATCTTCATAAATGGATTTTAATATTTCACTGCTCCATCCTGTTACAAGGGATATTTTTGCTTGAGGATATTTAACGACAAAGCTTTTTAATACAGATGGAAGCCAATTTTGTCCGACAATACTCGCAACGGCAATCTTTAACGTTCCGTGCACTTCCTCTTCTAAAGCAAACAGCGATTCCCGTACTTTTTCTTCTTTAGATATCGTTTCTGCCGCAAATTTTGTAACTATTTCTCCGGCAGAAGTTAAAGAAAGTCCTCTTTGTGATCGAATAAACAGTTTTGTCCCCCACTCCTTTTCAATTGTTTGCAGGCGCTGTGATAAAGCTGGCTGGGTAACAAAAAGTCTTTCAGCTGCTTTTCTCATATTCATTTCTTGTGCTAGAACTGTTAATAACTGAAGTTCAGAAATAGTTGACATTTTTAATCCTCTTTGCTTTTTTCTTAATAGTATAGCGTAAACTGCATCTCATTACCTATCTTTTCATCAATTAGTTTCTGTCGCTGAGCTGGTGAAAACACCAACCTTTATAATAAAGCCTTTGTGAAAAAAGTTAACCCCTTTATTCCTAACAAAAAAAGGCTCCTTGAAAAAGGAATCCTTTTTTGTTAGCTGTTGGCCTCTCCATAAAAGCAATCGTTTTCAAAAAAATAGTGCAATAAAAACTATCTTGAAAAACAAAAGCTTCATCAGCAAGCTATTATACTTGATGATTTACTTTCTTCAGATGGCTATTTAATCTTTGTAAAATGGTGCTTCTAGTTAATATTCCTTCAAAAATACCTTCTTCATCTTCTAAACAGATAAAAGGATGGTCTACTAAAAACTCTATTGTATCCAAAATTGATGTTTTGCTGTTAACTCTTGGGATAACGGTATTCATTACTTCTTGCACTTTAATGGTTTCCAGCTTTTCAAACTCAATCCTTTCTAACCCTAGGATTTTATTTGTAATAATAGATGTACTGATTAATCCATGTAATTTATAGAATGGATCAAGCACCGGTACTGCTGTATACCCGCTTTTTGTAAGCACTAATAATGCGTGTTCTAAATTATTTCCGATTTGCACATGAGCGACACGTTCTGACGGAATCATCAATTCGGTTAATGTGCAGTCTAAAAATTCTCCGCTGCGAATGCTTATCATAGCCGAAAACCTCTCAATCATTTATTTTCACATAAATATCTTAACATAGTTTTCGGGATGATGCCTTTTTTAACCTTTACTCGTTTCTATGTTCCTGATTGTATAGTCACAATTTGGACAATGATAAATGATGTTTTGATTGGATTGTGCTGTTAATACTTGCTCCAATGTTTCTTGTTTTAAGCATTGGGGGCAAATTACGTTTGGAATCATTTTAATCACCTCTGTTAGTAGCATAATCTTTGATTCTCTATTATATGTATTGTTCCATTATGTAATTTTTTCTTAGGATAAATAGGATTCCCTGAAAAAAGGGGTTGCTCTCTCAATTAGCCCGCAGCCGGTACACACTTCGCTTTCCATGGGTCGGGCGTCAGGCTTATCTCAGGAGTCTTTGTGTGTTCTTTGGTTCAATTTATAAAAAAACAACAAAAAAAGGAGCCTGTAACAGCTCCATAACTAGTTATTGAATGAGATCAAAGATTTCAATCGTAATCATATCAACATTGTCAAATTGATATCTTTTTGGTTTTTCTTTATCATTGTATACCTCTAATTCAAATGTTTCTGTTTTTGGGTGAAATGTTACCTGACATTTTCTTTCGCCATTCACCTCAAAAAAACGTTGGGTAGGTTCTCCCCCTGTTGCTTGTTCTTGTAAATTTTTTAAACGTGTCAATATACCTTGAAGTTGTGACATGCTCTCTCTCCTTTCAAACAAACCTATGTATGTCCATTAGGTTTCACTATTAGCATGTTTCTATACACTTTCCTTTTTTAAAATTAAAGTAAATTCTTCTTATGTGTAAATGCCAATAATAACAGAATAAAAGATTGTAGATGGTTTGTCCAAGTAAAAGTGTAAAATAAGCAAATCTTTTTTTATTTATTAAGTACTATGAATATTCCAATTGTTTATTCGTGATTGAAATACAGAAAAAAAATACGTATGATTAAGTTAAAACAAACCATCAGTAGTATGTTTTTCTCCACCAATTTGAGAGAAGAAAATCAGGATAAAACTACTATTATAATTAGGAGGATTATTATTTTGAAAAAAATCATCATATATACTCAACCAGATTGCCCCCCTTGCGAATATGCAAAATTTTTTTTACAAGACAAGGGTTTTCAATTGGAGTTAAAAGATATTCAAAAGAATGCAAAAGCTAAAAATGAATTAATCAAGAAGTATCAATCTTATTCTACTCCTACATTTGTGATTGATGATCAAGTAATTACTGGATTTGATTTAGAAAAACTGCAACAAGTATTAGGTTTTACGGATTAATAAAAAAATACTGTAAAAAAATAGGACATCTTTCATTAAAAAAGGGATGGATTTAGACTTGGCATTTGATGTTGAAATGAATTGCCTGAAAAGTGAATAGAATGATTTATTTTCTCTAAATCTACGTTATTAAAAGCAGTAAAGCGAACTCCATCTTGATACGAGACTAAAGTGGTTAAGTACTGTTGCCAATAAACCATCTGCGAGCTGGTACTCTTTATCGCCTTTTTTTCAGCTAAATAACTTTTGATGTCCTCATCCTGCAGTAGTTTAGATACTTTCCAATCATCATTTATCTTTTCTATTAATAACCCCTCATAATGATCGCTATACGTTACTGGTCCATCATTAGATGCATAAAAAAACTCATATACATAAATTTTATCCTTTTCAATGCTTACTTCCGTTTGATTGGAGAACTGAAAATAAGGGATGGAATATGCGGAAAAATCACTACCATATGTCAAATATTTATTATTTTCTTTTATAAGATTTTCTTTCAAATATAACTTTTGATAATCTTTCGTAAAATATGGAATTAATATCGTTTTTACTTCTTTTAAGTCTCTTTTCTTTTCACTCAAGGATACTTGAGCATAAAAGGCATTTTCTAAAAAGTCCATGACATCATCTCTTGACGATAATCCTTCTGCCGCAAACGAGGGAGTTGGTATAAAGTTTATAACAACTAGTACAAATGCAACTGCTTTTATTATTCTATTTCCCATTTCACTCTCCCTTTCCTAATTTTCCCTTAGTAGCAAGCCTCTACTGATGGAAGTTTCCCTTTATCTTCTTAATAGTAGCAGGATTTATAATCGTTGAACTGCTTATTCGTTCGTAAAATTCCTCTAAAAAATGACAAAATAATTAATTCTGTATTTATCATTTCCCCTATTCTTAAAGGAAAAAACACTAAATCTTAAATCAAGTGTTTTTTTAGATCTATACTAGATAAATGATAGGAATAAAAATGAGGCAGGGAGGGATGGAGGCAATGTCCTTAGAAAGAAACTTTTTATAAAAAAACTCTTTCAAAAAATTCCGATTTCTAGAATTTATACGAAAGAGTTTTTGTAGTTAATTTAATAATACATCCATTTTATCTAGAAAATTATAAGATAAATCGATAAATAAATAATCGTGACTATTTAAAGGAAAAGAATAGGTTCTAACCGTTTCACCAGTTTCAATATCACTGTATAAATCAGAAAGAATCCCCTTTTTCTCATTTCTCATTCGAATTATATTTTCGAGGAAATAAGGACGCCAGCTCCAATTTTTATTTTTGTAGTCTGATTGCAGTATCCAATCAGACGATTCTTTAAATATATTTGCAGATTTTTGGAAGCCATCCTCATCACAAACATACATTCTGAATGCAATATCAGATAAATCATTTTTCAAAAATTTAAGCAATTCTTCATATGAATTGTATTTTCGATATTTACTTAATAATTCTTGTAAATGACCTTGAAATTTTTCCGTTAATTGAAAAATCCCCGTTAATTTCTTTTTTTCATAAGAAATAAACTCATGAAACTCATTTCTTAAGGTTGTTTTCCTAATATGTCGATCAACAAACTGTTCTTCCGGATAATGCAAATAATATCCTTGATAAAACCGTCCACCATTTTTCCAAGCAAACTGCAGTTGATATACCATCTCGATATTTTCAAATAATAAAGTAGCACCGATCTTACGGGCTAGCATAGAAAGAGAATATAAAACATTTTGATATGTATGAGAAGTCGATGTAGAACGCAATGCTAATAAATCGATTTTCAAAATATCTGGAGCTAACTCGCCTATTCGATCCAAATGACTGCTGTCACTTCCCATCTTATCAATAGCCAATTTAATTCCATATGTTCGATAATAAATAAGAAGATGATCTAAATGATCAGACTGGCCTTTATAGTTTCTTTCCGAGATTTCAAGCACAATGCGGTTTAAAGAAATCCCTCTTTCCTCATAAGTTAACAGCATTTGTAAAAAAGCTTCTCCGTCATCTTGCATAAGCAAATCCGCATCCCTATTTATAAATAGCAGCACATCTTCATCAAGTTCTATAGCCTTTTCTAAAGCTTTTGTCAGAACAACATTATCGACTTCTTGTTTGTATTCTTCTGGTATGCCCTCATCCATAAAAAAAGGACCTAAACTTTCTATCGTACCATTTGATTTGTATCGTCCTAATATTTCATATCCAATTACCTTGTGTTCATCTGCACTGAATATTGCCTGAAAAAAAGGGATGACATTATCTAAATCCGTCAAAATATCCAAAGCGTCCATATTTTGAAAGCCTCCCCCTAAATAATGACTTATTATAACATAAAAAAACGCCTAATTTTGATGGTTTCACTGTATTATTTATTCAAACAGCTGAATATTCTTTCGATTTAATGATAGAATGTTCAATTAACCAGATATTTGGACAACCGCCAATTCCTATACAAGGATGGAAATAATGTCTTAACATAAATATTTGCTAACGGACAACCCTAATAACAGGGGTCGGCATATGAAAGAAGGAAACATATGCATCAGTTAAAGATAATCATTTTAACTTTGTCATTTTTTCCATTACAGGTAGTTTCATTACTTACACCGGAAAAGATACCTTATATTGATAACCAGAATATACCTCAATATCTAAATAAAGAGGAAAACCCATTAGACATTACAACTGGAAATCAAACTATTTTATTGGATGTACCTTTAATTAAACAAAATCCAGAATTAAAATATGGGTGTGAGGTAACAAGTTTAGCAATGGTTTTAAACTATGCTGGGATGCATGTAACAAAAATGGATTTATATAAGCAAATCAAAAAAGACACAGATCCCCTTATAAAAAATGGCCGGAATATTTTAAAATGGGGAGACCCAGCGGTTGGATTTGTAGGAGATATGACTGGAAAAAAAGCAGGATATGCTGTTTTCGATAAACCAATGGAGGATTTAGTCAATCATTACCTTCCCAACCAAGCACTTAATTTAACAAATCAACATTTCTCAGTCCTTGAAAATCATGTCGAAAAAGGTATGCCTATCGTTGTTTGGACAACCGGTGACTACCGTCTTCCTGACCGATGGGAATCATGGGAACATAATGGAAAAACCATTAAAACACCTCTAGATTTACATGCGGTAGTATTAGTTGGTTTTTCTAAAGAGTATGTATTTTTAAACGATCCCTTATCAGGAAGAAAAAATGTTAAAGTAAATAAAAAAAGATTTATTCAATCATGGATTGCATTAAAATCCAGAGCAATCAGTTATAAATAATCTTATCCATTAAGTGGAAGACTGCTTCCAATGTCATTAAGCTAATAGTGGAAAAGAATAAAAAGTGAGAGTTTCATTAGGTTTTCCGAGGCTTGCTGCTCGCTTTCCATGTGGGAGCGGTGAGCCTCTCTCATCGCCAGTTACTTTTGTTTGAGGTCATCAATTTCTATAGAGTCGAGCAGGCACCTCTTCAAACCAATTATTTCTAAAATTTATAGAACTTAAATTGATGACATTGGGATTGCTTACCACTTCAAAAAAATACGATTTCCCGATATTTCACTAATAATCCCCTCATTTATCTTTATGTTTTTTTGCAAACAAAAATACGTAATAGTATAAAAAGCAGCATTAAAAAACAGCATATGTTTTATTTTCCTCTTCTTCAAATTCGCTTTCTGCTGCCAAGATAATTTTTTTTTTTCATTTCATTTCATTTTTTTTATAAAAATAGTATAATAGCTTGTATTCTACATCCATTCGAAAGGAGTATAAAGATAATGAATAGGTACCAGCAACACCCATCCCATTTAAATCCAACTGTTGAAAACCTCTCACAAGCTATTTTTGTCGTAAATCGTCATGCTAAAACAGCTACTGATCCAAGACATTTGTATAAATTAAAACATGATAGTCTTAAAAAACTGATGGAAGAAGGAAAAGCAAAAAAAGTTGGACTACATTTTTCCGGTAATCCCAAAAATAGCCAACAGCAATCAGATATTCTAATTGAATGCGGAAAATATTTGTTTCATTTGCCTCCCACAAAAAAAGATTTTCAAGAATTACCCCATTTAGGTTCATTAAGCAATGATTTTCGAAATCCTAAATCAACTATTTCCTTAAATCAAGCAAAAAAACTCCTAATCCAATATACTGGAATAAAAGAACCAGATCAGCATGATCAAATAAGAAAGAAGAAATATGTAAAACCTGTTTTCAAAAAATTAGGAGAAAGCTATTAATTGCTTTCAGAATGTCGAGAAGTTAAAACTGCAAAACTTAAGCCGATTAAGAACCTTTGTCTATTGAGGAATGACACTTTTTGAGGAGCTGGGAGCTACAGAATGATAGCCAGAACGGCATTTGTCACTGGCTCGCTTGATGCAGCGAGTCAATCGCCGTTACAAACAGGCTAGCAGGACGATTGTCAATCGAAGCACAGTTAATTGATACTCCTTTCTACAAACTTAATCGTTCACTCTTTTTGGAGGCAATAAACACTTAAAAAGAAAAGGTCGGACCCTTCTTTTATTCGTATAGCATGTGACGAATAAGTAAGAGAATCTGACCCTCATTATAGCTTTACTTATCCTACTCTTAACTAGAAGGAAAAGATCTGCTGATGTAAATTTCATCTTATAGATATTTTTCAAAAAGTCTATTAAAAAGGACATGAACTTATATGATATGTTCATCAACTAATAAAATTAATTCAGCAATTTCCGGCTTGCTCACTTGTCCATCCGCACCAACTCTTTGTCCTTTATGTCTTAAATCTTCTGTTATTAAAGAAGAAAAAATAATAATTGGCAACTGTGCTAATTGGGGATCGTCCTTCACTCTTTTTGTAAAATGATGACCATCCATTTGTGGCATTTCAATATCCGTAATAATTAATTGCACAACATCTTCAATCCTTTTACCTGTATTTACGATGCCTTGCAGGAAATTAAGAGCCTCTAATCCATTTTCAAAAAATTCTATTTGATCAAAACCCGCCTCTGTTAATGTATCTAGTAAGAGCTTTCTTAATAACGGTGAATCCTCCACCACAATTAATCGCTTATTACTTCGTTCCCTTTTCCCCAACTTTTTCACTTGCTGTATATGTATGCCTGAATTCGGGTTAATATCGACCACAATTTTTTCAAAATCTAATAATAAAATCATTTCCCCATTCAACTTGATAACACCTATAATTTGGCTATCAGAACCTTGATACATATCAGAAGGTTTTTCAATATCCTCCCATGAAATTCGATGGATCTGTGTAACATTATGAACATGAAAAATAATTTTCGTTTTATTAAACTCAGAAACAATAAATTTATCTTTTTCCGGGGTTTCTGATGGAACGAAACGTAGAGCTTTTGCTAAATCAACTACTGGAAGGACTTCCCCCCTTAATTCCATAATCCCTTCAACATTCGGATGGGAATGTGGAATTTGAGTAACAGGTACTGGATTAATAATTTCCTTTACTTTAATCACATTTATACCAAATTTATTATTTCCAATAGAGAATTCAACAATTTCCAATTCATTTGTACCACTTTCTAATAAAATACCTTTTTCATTGTTCATATTTCCCTGATTCTCCTTCATTTATAAGATGCAGGATCATTTATACGGATAAAAGTTTACATTTACTTTGAAAATTCTTTGTTGCTATCTTAATCTCCAAAGACATCTTTTTTACATTATTACACATACGTATAAGCTCACCATTTCCTATAACAATTCTATCCTTTTTATCGGCCAATCTAATGTAAACTAAAGAAATAATATTGATTTAGCAAAAAAAATAAGCAGCTTAAAAGTAAGACTGCAAATTCTCATGCTCCCAATATGCAAGATAACCGACGCTGCCACAGGACGTGGCGCACTTAGTCGATTTTCATTGATTGCGTACTTAGTCGATTTTCATTGATTGCGCACTTAGTCCTACATACTTAGCAGCTTCTCCACGTTATCCGGGAATAAGCACCGCAAGAAACAGGGAGCGATGAAGAAAGTAAGCAAGTATTTTCTTGGAACCTGAGGCAGAAGATCCCCCCTGCCTGCAGAATGTTTACTTCTGAGAACTAAAAAATCATTTAAGAATCTATCTTTTGATCCGATATAGAGGCATGAATAACAAGCCCTATTACAGTCAATATAATTAAAGATCCAAGAGCCATTCTGCTTGCTGTATTTCCTAAATCTGCAAATACTAATGTGATACTCCCATAAAGAAGAGGGCCAATAATAGAGGAAACCTTTCCAGAAAATGCAAACAAACCAAAGAACTGTCCTCTTTTTTCTTCAGGCGTTATCTCCACTATATACGTTCTCGTTGTGACCCACATACTACCTAATGCTACTCCAAACAAACTTCCTGCAATCCAAAATATAGACTCGTTCCAAGCAAATGTTGCAATCAATAGAGCAATTACCAATAATACCCCAACATATCTGATCGCATGGTACGCGCCTCGCGCCTTTGCTATATGACCAAATAAAAAGGAACCTATAATGCTTGAAATCGTTGAGACTAAATAAAGAAAAATAAATTTTCCCGTAGTAAATCCTACTATCGCTTTAGCATAAACAGCCATCATCGCAATCGTTGTTGCTAATGCATCGTTAAGAAAAAAATACGCGAGCATAAAAACAAAAATAGTGCGATGGGTTTTTATTTGTTTAAATGTATCAACTATTTCTTTATAGCCAGAAAAAAATGATTGTTTTTTTATATTCTCTTTTGGTGAGTCTTTCATAAATAGGAATAAAGGCAAAGAGAAGATCAAAAATAAAAGGGCTGTTGGTATAAAAGCCTGATTGAATGCGTTCCCCTCTATAAATAGATAGACCGTTAATCCTATTAGCGTTCCCATATATCCAACCGCAACACCAAATCCTGATATGACTGGCAATTGCTCTTTTGTTCCTAAATCCGAAATCATATTATCATAAAACACTAAACTAGAATGATAAGTAAACTTTGCTAAAACAAATAATATAATTACTACAAATAACGAAACTGGAATAGAAGCGATCGTAGTGGATACTGTCATTTGTGCGAATATCCCCATACCAATAGTACAGAGTACGGTTAATACAGTGAATAGTAAGATATACTTTTTCTTTTGTCCCGTACGATCCATTACTACACCAAACAGCGGGGAAAATATAACTAATAAAAAGCTTGCAATTGCATTTGCATAAGATATAATCGTACTGGCAATTTGACTCTGAACTTCATTTGAACCAACTACTTCTTGTAAATAAAGCGGGAAAAAAATCGTATTAATATTAGACGAGAAGATAGTGTTTGCTGCATCATATATAGCCCAAGATAAAACAGGTAAAGAAAAATATAAGGCTAACCCTTCTTTATTCCATACATGATTTTTTTTTGTACGTTCCATCCAGCAGCTCCCTTCCATCAATGTTACTTATTATTTTGATTTCGCCACAACTGTTCCTGCGATTAAATCATGAAGTGCTTGTTTTTTTTCTGTAAATGCTGCCATTATATATCCTATAAATAATATCCCTGATAAAAAGCACATAATCAAATATCGACCAAGACTTCTCCAAAAGGAAATTCTCTCTCCATTTATTGTCATTACTTTTAATCCTAAAAGTTTCTTTCCAATTGTCGCTTGCCATTTAGATGATTGGAAAATCGTATAGTACAACGCAGTGATCAATATAAAAATACTAGCTGTTCCACAAACAGCAAAGATTATTGGTCCAGCAAGAGCCATTACTTCTTCTTCTGTTAATTCTTGTTCAAAATTTGCTGGATTATTTAAAAAGGATACCGCATCTTCTGAAGAACCTAAAAATAAAGCAAATAAAAAACTTCCTAAAAAGAAGAATGGTATGGCTAAAATAATTGTATCCAGCACATTTGCACCAAATCTAATCCAAAAACCTCCATAGTTTCTTTCTTCCATTTGTATTTCTTTTCTTACATTTATGTCCATGTTATTCCCTCCTGTTGTAAATAATAAATGGAAAATAATAATCAAACAACCTTTTTCATGTAAAATATACAGGAAGAAGAAATGTTATGTCATCGCAACCAAAGAATTTTAATATGTAGAACTATTTTTTTATTATATAGAGAGAGTTGTTACCATTTAGTGAAAAGTGTAACAAACGACTAGACCTTTAAAAAAAGAAAGAATACTATATAAATAGATACTATTCATAATAAAGGGAGCTTTTTATGAAAGCGCTCTAAAAAAAGGTGTGAAAACAGATGACGAAAGGTACAGCTATTCTATTTAAAGATGATTTAACGGTTGCTTTTTTCGAAAATCTTGATGCAGCTACTTTTAAAGAATTACAAAAAGAAAAAAACAAAATCTATCACTGCCAAAAATCAGCTGATTCTCTTCCAACAGTATCTTCCTTTTGGTTAGATGAGGAAATCGATTGGGAGTATGGATATTAAGCAATCATAAATAACCGACGATTTTTCTTTATTTAGGCTACCCTGAAAAAGGGTTCCGCAGGTGGAATAACTTTGCTTTCCTGTAGGCTCATCTACGATCCTCCTCGTTCATCACTGCGGGGTCTCTCTCGTCTTTCTCCCATTCCCACGAGAGTCTTCGTATATTCCACCTGCTCTCTGCTTAAGCCTGAGAATATACTTCACTTTCCACTTTCCACGGGGCGAACGGATTAATTTACACATTATTTTAATTAACTAGTATCAGGTTAGTTACTTGAACTACTCTCTGTATGTGTTATGAATTGGTTTAAACAAATCTTCCTTAGAATTTCTAACCAATGAAAAATTGTCAACATTATAATGACCGTTAAGTGTTGTATTATGATGTTGAATTATCTGTTGGGCAGATAATTTTTTAGAATTGGAAGTAGAATGTCCATCTTCAACTAAGGTTACATCAAAATGATTTACTGTTGCTGTTCTGACTGCTGTATCGATACAATGCTCCGTTTTACATCCCATTATCACCAGATGCTCTATATTATTTTGATGTAAATGTTCAAGTAATGGAGTGCCATAAAACGAATTTGTAGCAGCTTTATCAAATATAATAGCAGCGGATGGTACTTTAATATGTTGGTGTATCTGAAATCCCGGTCCCTGTCCATTTGAAACATCTAAATCTCTAACAAAAACAACAGAAATCGTCTCCTTTATTGCTTTTTCAATCACCGTGTTAATATTAGTAAGAAGCTTTTCCTTCTCAAAAACTCCCTGTTCTTCTTTATTACCTTCTATTAATTCGTGTTGAGCATCTATTATCAATAAAACTTGTTTCAAATAATTCTCTCCCTTATAACAAAATTCTTAAAACTTAACATATCCCTTTTCTTAATATAACAGCTATCCGAACATATTTAAATGACCTTACATTTATTTGAATTCTCGATAAAAAATCTAACGATACTTCTTCCATTTGACTGATAGTTTAAGCAATTTCTATCTGTATCTCTGTTTTTATCTTTATTTTGGTACTCTTTTTTTATTTCTCTTCCTTCCTGCATTTTCATGTAGTAATTCATTTGATATGATAAACTATAGTTCTTAATTACTGACTAGAACCAGTACTACACTACAATCAGGAGGCTAATATGGAACATTTGCTAAATAAACGGGTTCAAAATATTGAAATATCAGGTATTCGAAAATTCTCTAACATGGTAGCTGGAAATAAAGATATCCTTTCCTTGACGATAGGACAACCTGATTTTCCAACACCTGATCATATTAAAGAAGCAGCAAAATCTGCTATAGATGAAAATTTTACTACATACACCCATAATGCTGGAGATCTAACTGTCCGCAAAGCTGCTGCTGACTTTGTCGAAAAAAAATATCAACTTCATTATCTTCCTGAGACGGAAGTAATTGTGACTACAGGTGCAAGTGAAGCAATTGATATTGCCTTTCGCACAATACTTGAAGAAGATGTTGAGGTAATTCTTCCAGGACCAGTGTACCCTGGGTATGAGCCTATAATTAAATTATGTGGCGCAGAACCAGTGTATGTAGATATTCGGGAAAATGCATTTCGTTTTACAGCAGAATTGATAAAAAAACATATAACTGATAAAACTAGATGCATCGTTTTGCCTTATCCATCCAATCCTACTGGAGTAAGTTTAAATGAATCAGAATTGCAGGATATTGCAAACTTAGTAGCTGATAAAGAAATCTTTATTCTAGCTGATGAAATATACAGTGAATTAGTATATGATCAAAAACATCTTTCAATCGCAAGCATGCTTCGAGAACAAACTATTGTAATTAACGGTCTCTCCAAATCCCATAGTATGACTGGCTGGAGAATTGGCCTTCTCTTCGCACCTGAGGTAATATGCAAAGAAATTGTAAAAGTTCATCAATATAATGTAACTTGTGCTTCTTCCATTTCACAGAGAGCGGCATTACAAGCCTTAACAGTTGGTATAAATGACGCAGAACCTATGAATAAAGAATACAATAAAAGAAGAAAATATATATTTACTCGCCTAAAAAATATGGGTTTAGATGTTATTATGCCAGATGGCGCCTTTTATTTTCTTATAAAAATTCCGTTTGCACATATGAATTCATTTGAGTTTTGTTTAGACTTAGTAGAAAAAGGAAAGGTCGCTGCAGTTCCTGGGAGTGCATTCTCTCCTTTAGGTGAAGGCTTCTTTCGTATTTCCTTTGCTTACTCAATGGATACATTAGAAGAAGCTTGCAATCGATTAGAAAGCTATCTACAAATATACAAATAAAAAGCTGCATATACCATTGTAGCTCTTAATAGATTCCTTAAAGCAAAAAGGATGGAAAGCAAACATCAATCGTTTGCCTCCCATCCTTTTTAAATTGATCTATCATAAAATTTTATTTTTAAATAAAAAAACAGAAGTCATATTAACTCAGCGCTTTCCCCACGGAAAGTGTATAATAATCTGACTTCGGACTCATTGAGAGTGCAATTTCTTTTCAGGGTAGACACCCATGCAACCAAACATTCCCACCACGGTACATGAAAAGATACAGGTTTCTATTTTTTTATGAACTAAGTTTGAAGCAGAGAGCAGGTGGAATACACGAAGACTCCCGTGGGAATGCGAGAAAGACGAGACCCTGCAGGAGCGTAGCGACGAAGCGGCTCGACGCTCGCCCACAGGAAAGCGAAGTGTATTCCACCTGCGGAACCCTTTTTATCAGGGTAGCCGTTAGGTTAAAAAATAAAATTATAACTTATTGCTGTATTGCTGATAATATTTGTACAGAGCCTGTGTACCACTTTCATCTTCACCCAATGCAGATAAACGACTATACAAACTTTCTGCCAATTGCAAGCCAGGCACATCCATCTCCATTGCCTTTGCTTCTTCTAAAGCAATTCGCATATCTTTAATAAAATGCTTAATATAAAATCCTGGAGCAAAATCTCCTTTTATCATTCTAGGTGCAAGATTGCTTAACGAAAAACTTCCTGCAGCACCAGATGAGATACTTTGTAAAACAACATCAGGATTTAAACCAGCTTTTTCAGCATATACAACCGCTTCACAAACACCAATCATATTAGAAGCAATCGCAATTTGATTACACATCTTCGTATGTTGTCCCGCGCCAGCAACCCCTTGATAAACGATATTCGTCCCTAAAATTTCAAATATTGGTTGTAGATCTGTAAATGCTTGTTTTTCTCCGCCTACCATGATAGAAAGCTTAGCCTCTTTCGCTCCAATATCTCCACCAGAAACTGGAGCATCCAACACATGTATTTGCTGTTTTTTTCCTTCTTCATATATTTTTTTCGCTAAACTTGGAGTAGATGTAGTCATATCAATGGTATAACTATGTTCTTTTGCATTTGCAATTATCCCATTTTCTCCTAGATATACTTCTTCAACATCTTTTGGATACCCAACAATTGTAATGATTATATTTGCTTTTTGTGCTACTTCTTTTGGCGTGTTTGCCCATTCTGCTCCTATTGCAAGCAGTTCATCTGCTTTTTGTTTTGTTCTGTTATAAACAATGACTGCATAACCGCTATTTAATAGATTTTTAGCCATACTTTTCCCCATGACGCCTGTTCCAATAAAACCAATTGTACTATTCTTTTGTGATAACACTCTTTTTCACACTCCAAACTAGTAATTTATATGTCATTTTATGTAGATATATTTAATCATAGCATGAATTAGTGCTAATTACGCAAACAATTAGGACAATCTTTATTAATCATTTAAAAAAATATGAGTCCGCCTTTTTCAAATCACCTTTAAGTACGTGTCCAAAAAGGAGAATGAAGAGGACCAAGAAGTTCGAGGCGACTTAACTTTGAACATCAGCCTTCCACAGGATGTGGTGACTTCAACGTTGCTCACATCATAGGAAAACGTGAGCGTTTTAGTTGAAGATCCTCTAGTTAATTACGTGAGAAACGAAAGATTAGTCAACGAAGAAATTCGACGCGTCATTTTTACCGGACTTTTTAAACACCCTCTTTAAACAGTATCACCCAATTTAATCTATCAACAAAAAAAGGACCATCCCCAAAGGTATGATTTCGCTAATTTTCGTCTATTAACAGAACGAACAATGCGAAAATCGAACCTATCTAGGGACAGTCACTTAAAATAAGGGGAAAATGAGAATAGCTTGAGCCACTTAAACAACTTAAGCGCCTGTGCTTACTTTATTTTTACCCATACTTTCAATTGTTAAACATTTTTATTTAAGATAGTTTCGCAGCAGCTTTTACTGCTTCCATTACTTCATCAGTAGTAGACATTTGCAATGCTTTTGCTGCTAACTCTTCCATTTCAGCTTTAGAAAGACTTAAGATTTGAGATCTAGCTTTTAGGATAGAAGTTGCACTCATTGAGAACTCATCTAAACCTAAACCTAATAATAATGGAATAGCTGTTTCGTCACCAGCCATTTCTCCACACATACCAGCCCATTTTCCTTCTTTGTGCGCTGCATCAATAACCATTTTAACTAAACGCAGGATAGAAGGGTTGTACGGTTGGTATAAGTAAGAAACTCGTTCATTCATTCTGTCTGCAGCCATTGTGTATTGAATTAAATCATTTGTTCCAATACTGAAGAAATCTACTTCTTTAGCAAATTGGTCTGCAAGAACAGCAGTAGATGGAATTTCAACCATAATTCCAAGTTCGATTTTCTCAGCTACTTTTGTGCCGTTTGCAATTAAATTCGCTTTTTCTTCTTCTAAAAGAGCTTTAGCAGCACGGAACTCGTTTAATGTCGCAATCATCGGGAACATAATTTTTAAGTTTCCGTAAGAACTTGCACGAAGCAATGCTCTTAATTGTGTACGGAAGATATCTTGCTCCTCTAAGCATAAACGAATTGCACGGAAACCAAGGAATGGATTCATTTCTTTTGGTAGATCAAGGTATGGTAATTCTTTATCTCCACCAATATCCAATGTACGAACAACAACTGGTTTGCCTTCCATTCCTTCGAGAACAGCTTTATATGATTCAAACTGCTCATCTTCTGTTGGAAGTTGATCTCTACCCATATATAAGAACTCTGTACGGTATAAACCTACAGCTTCTCCACCATTGTTTACAACACCTTCTAAATCATTAGGTGTACCAATATTTGCTGCTAATTCAACATGAACACCATCAGCGCTCACTGTTTTTTCATTTGCAAGCTTAGCCCATTCAGCTTTTTGTTTTTCATAATCAGCAGCTATTTTTTCATAGCTTGCTACTACTTCTGGTGTTGGATTAATATGAATTTCTCCTTTTAATCCATCAACAATAACAAGGTCGCCATTTTGAATATCTTCTGTAGATTTTTTTGTTCCAACAACAGCTGGAATTTCTAAAGAACGAGCCATAATTGCAGAATGGGAAGTTCTTCCTCCAATATCTGTTGTAAACCCTTTAACAAACTGACGATTTAATTGTGCTGTATCAGAAGGTGTTAAATCTTCTGCAACAACTACTACTTCTTCAGCAATCATGCTAGGGTTTGATAAATGTACGCCTAATAAATGAGAAAGTACACGCTTCGTTACATCACGAATATCAGCTGCACGTTCTTGCATATATTCATTTTCCATTGATTCAAACATGTTAATAAACATATCTGTTGTTTCTTTTAATGCAAATTCAGCATTAACTGCTTCCGTATTAATTTTGTCTTCGATAGGTGCGATTAATTCAGGATCACTTAAAACTAATAGATGCGCTTCAAAAATAGCTGCTTTATCAGCACCAAGCTCTGTATTTGCTTTAGTACGAATAGCTTCTAATTCTTCTTTTGATTTTGTTAACGCAGATTGAAAACGATTAATTTCATTTTCAGCATTATCAATTGAAGATTTTTCAAAAGAAAGATCAGGTTCAACTAAACGATAAGCTTTAGCAATGGCAATCCCGCTAGATGCTGCAATTCCATTTAAAAAACTCATTATTCTGCCAAACCTTCTTTGTTTAAAGTTTCTGCTAATCCATTAATAGCATCCTGTTCGTCGTTACCTTCCGCACTGATCTTAATATCCGCACCTTGACCAATACCTAAAGACATTACACCCATAATTGATTTAAGATTAACTTTTTTCTCTTTGTATTCTAAATGAATTTCAGAATCAAACTTGCTAGCCGCTTGTACTAAAAGTGTAGCAGGACGAGCATGAATCCCTGTATCAGCTATTACTTTAAATTGTTTTACTACCATTAAAAATCAAACTCCTTTATAAAAAATTAAATAAGATGTATTACTTTATACTAACTTTTTAAAACTTAAACAACCTTATATAATAGTCAAGAATTGTTTAACCCATAACTAATATATAATTTAATAGTTACAATTGTAAACCTTAAGCTAAAAAGATGTTAATAATATGTGTTATTCGCCTTGTCACATCTTTCGTTTGACTATTATATATTCTTCAAATTAAGCAAAAAAATGTAAGGAAATCTAAATAAGTATGTAGGCATTTAAGTTTATACAAAATGACATCTCACCAAAAAGAATAGCATTTCTTCCGTACGGAGACAATGATAAATTCTTGTTAAACAGAAATAATTCCATTAAAATTTAACGAAGTTGTCATATATTCTAATAATTTTAATGAATCCAGCCTCTTTTTAATGGAGAAAGAAATGTTTTAACTTACAATGAATGTGGAAAAGAAAACAATTGAATATTCTCCTTGCCAACTAATTAGTTAATCTCGACAACCTGGCTTAAATATCCTATTATTAGATAAAAAGCAGTGGTGAAAAAACATGAAATATAAACGTGATGAAGCATTTCGCTATCAGTTTAAAGAACCAATTGAAGCAACCTTTACTTTCCAAACTGGGAATACGAATAGAATGTCTAAGATGGGAAAAGCAACTATTATTGATCTTAGTCCAAATGGTTTAAAGTTCACTTCAGAACTAGATTTACCAGTCGATAATAAAGAGCTTTTATTTTTCTTTCGATTTATTTTGAACAAAAAAGAGTTTTCTATTCCTGGAAATATAATATGGAAAAAACAAAGGCACAATTATTTTCAATATGGTTACGAAGGAAAAAATGATGAAGAAACAAAAAAAAGAATTATAGAAGTTTTAAAAGAGTATTCAAAATCCTAACCCAGTATCTTCAAACTGTAAGATGCTTAGTGCTTAAAACCCTTGCAGATTCAGCCATAACGAAGAGCTTGTCTATACTAATTACTAACTTTTCAGACCGCCTGATAACGCTTGTTTTAATAATGAATGTGGCTTTTACAAAAATTGCATATAAAAGCAAACACACACTACCAAAGAGCAAAACTAGTGTTATCCGCAGTCTGAGTTTAGTTTAACTTCTTGGCTCTTTTAAATAATGAAATGTAACATCTCCACCTCGTTCAGCTATTCCACGAAAATGTTTGAAATCGTCTCTTTTCACAAGATGTTCACGAAAGAATAAAAATTCTTCTTTTTTTATCCTTGCTTCTTCTAATTCTCCATTAGCTAATTGCTGAAGCATCTCTTTTATATTCTCTTCTGTCATCTATAACCCTCCCTT
>JBDNRM010000051.1:0-22138 GCA_047718615.1 Bacillus sp. (in: firmicutes)
AAGATGGTTGTTTTCACCAGTTCAACGACAGCAACTAATGGAGCAAAACGGCTTGATTGGAGCGGATATGCGAGACTCCTGTGGGATTAGCGAGACAGCTGAGACCCTGCAGGCCAAGGGCCGAAGCGGCTAAAGCCGAGCCCCACGGAAAGCGAGCATCCTGAAACGGAAAGAAAGCCCCTATTTATAAGGAAAAATGTTTGCAAAAAAACACCCAAAAAGACGAATCAATCATCCTTTTCTCATTGCTCTAAACCAACTTATGGAAATATAGGAAGAGGAATATATAACTGCGAAGTTTGATTAATAACAAAAATGTTTCCTATATATTTATCAACCGTAAGATGCTTTACTCCAATTTACTTGCATTTCGATGTATAATAAACAATAGAACAAGAGAATTAGGAGATGATTCAGCTTGAAAGATGAATTAGCATATATCGGGAACAAAGTGATCGAAAATAAATTTATCCTAGCTGATAATGTATATGCACTATTAAGACAGTTTTTTTTCGAAGAAGGGACAAGCATCTATACAGAGTTAACGGAAGATAATGTACAAAAATGGAATTCAACATTATTTACTATATTAGGCAATTCTCTTATAGGTGATAATGTTAAACCAAATGCAGTTAAAGTATGGGCAACTCAAACCGGCGAAACTTTTGTTAAGCACCATATTCCTTTATCCGCAGCGCTTCGTTCTTTAAGTATTTATCGTAATGTCATTTGGCATGTATTTACAGAAGAATTAGAGCAGCAGTCTTTTGCCCCTATTACAATGCTTGATGTTGGAAAACTAATTGATCCTGTTCTTGATGAAATTGGCGCCATTATAGGACATGTTTATGAAGAGCATAACAGCAATTTAATGAAAATTGCTTATAGTGCTCTAGAAGAGCTGTCTGTCCCAGTCGTTCCAATCGCAAAAGAAACGGCAATTATTCCATTAATTGGGGAAATCGATACCAGTCGATCTCAATTAATTTTAGAGGTTGCATTAGAGGAAGCAGCTAAACTGCGCGTGGAATATGTCATTCTCGATATTTCTGGAGTTCCAATTGTAGACACAATGGTTGCAGATAATTTATTTAAAGTAGTTCATGCACTTGATTTAATTGGGGTGAAGTCCATTGTTTCAGGTATTAGGCCAGAAATTGCTCAAACCGTTATTTCATTAGGTATAAACTTTAAATCCATCACAACTTGCGCTAATTTACATACTGCCTTGGCTAGTATAGGAGTTAAAAGAGTCTTCAGTTAACGAAAAACGTTTGGCTTCATCCTTTAGGATTTAACCTAAAGCATGCGCCAAACGTTTTCTTGTCGTCTTACAATTTCCTATATCTTTTAGCAGCTGTTAGTTTGTTTCAATTTCCTTTAACATATCTACCGTTTCATCCACGCCAACTGCATAACCTGCGAATTTTCCATTTTTCACTTTAATCATGGTTGGTGTTCCTGTTATTTGTATTTCACCTGCATTAGCTGGCGTTTCATTTCCATATGGTGTATTATGCTTTGCAATGATTTGCTTATCCTCTGTTGCTTCCACACTCCATGCAACTTTTAGATCGTTTTTAAAATCGTCTAAATTTACCCCTTCATTTAACATTTCTTTGCCATCTTCTATTTTCCCAATCACTTTATCATATTTTTTATGATGTGCTTCCCAGTCATACCAGCTGCCTATATTTGCTGCATCTTGCATATCCACAATTAGAATAGGAATTTTTCCATTATTGCTGAATTTAAGGACCTCTTCTTCAATTTGTTCACAATAAGTACAAGTAGATTGCCAGAAATAAACGATATACTCGTCCTCTTTTTGGGCAAATGTTTGCTGTGCATGTATTTTCTTTATATCTTCAATCGAAGTATTTTCACTACTACCTGTTAAGAATCTTATCCCAATAAAACAGATAATAACAATTAACACAATTGAAATCATAAGAATACGTGGCTTGTGTTTCATATTTTTCCTCCTCTTCTTAAGATAAAAAACGTATACGATTTATTGTAATGGTTAAAAACAATTAATTATTTGAGTATTTTTTGTAATTTTTTAAAATAAAGTGATTTTTATCATCCTTTCTTCCAATAAACGATACCGATGTCACCAAGCTAAACTTCCATATCAGCCGTGTTGATTAATCAATAACTCCCTAAAAAAGTTTTTTAAATTTGGAAGCCTGCCCCCACTAGGCTAATGCTTTTCGTGCACTAGGGGACAGGCTCCTAAATTTTTGTTTTTGGTCCTGATTCACTCTTTATCGGACAAACTCTCCTCTTTTCTCTGCTGTTTTTGTCCTGATTGCCCTTTTATCGAACAAACTCCCCCAGGAATAACAAAATGACAAGAAATAAAGGAATAAAGACAAAAAATAAGTCTGCAAAAGATTAGTATGATAAAATTTAATTAGCTTAACGAAGGAGAGGAAACACGATGTCTAATAGTATTATTAATCGATTTATTTCCTATGCAGTAATTGATACACAATCAAATGCAGACATAGAAACTTGTCCATCTACAACAGGTCAGCTTACCTTAGCAAATATGTTAGTAGCCGAATTGCAAGAAATCGGCATGAGTGATGTAACCATTGATGAAAATGGATATGTAATGGCTACACTCCCTGCAAATACAGATAAAGACATACCAACCATTGGATTTCTTGCTCACTTAGATACCGCAACCGATTTTACCGGCAAAAACGTTCGCCCCCAAATCGTTACAAACTACAATGGCAGTGAACTTATTTTAAACAAAGACTTATCGATTGTTTTGTCACCAAAAGATTTTCCAGAGTTGCACAACTATGTCGGGCACACACTCATTACAACCGATGGCACTACGCTTTTAGGCGCAGATAATAAAGCGGGAATTACCGAGATTATGACAGCAATGATTTATTTGATTCAGCATCCAGAAATAAAGCATGGAAAAATTCGCGTTGCCTTTACTCCAGATGAAGAAATAGGAAGAGGACCACATAAATTCAATGTAGATGCCTTTTCTGCTGATTTTGCTTATACTGTTGACGGCGGTCCACTTGGTGAGCTTCAATATGAAAGCTTTAACGCTGCTGGAGCAAAAATTACCGTAAATGGCACTAATGTGCACCCAGGCACTGCAAAAGGAAAAATGGTTAATTCGATGAAAATTGCAATGGAATTACAAAATGGCCTTCCTGCATCAGCTACACCTGAACAAACAGAAGGATATGAAGGGTTTTATCATCTTCTAGCATTTGAAGGAGATGTGGAGCAAACGAAACTCCAGTATATTATCCGAGATTTTGATCGAACTGAATTTGAAAAGAAAAAAAACTTTATAGAACAACTAGTAAGCGATTTAAATAAAAAGTATGGAGAAAATAGTATGAAGCTTGAACTCCAAGATCAATACTTTAATATGCGGGAAAAAATTGAGCCTGTTAAAGAAATTGTCGACGTTGCTTATGAAGCAATGAAAAATCTAGGAATAGAGCCAATTGTGGAACCTATTCGCGGTGGTACGGATGGATCACAGCTTTCATACATGGGATTGCCTACTCCAAATATTTTCACAGGGGGAGAAAATTTTCACGGAAAATACGAATTTATTTCCGTAGAAAATATGCAAAAATCTGTTGAAGTACTAGTAGAAATTGTTCGGTTATTTGAACAAAAAAGCAATTAAGCTATTCACTCAGGGCTGCTTTTATACATAAGGCAGCTCTTTATTTTATCGACAAGAAACAGCACTTCTCAACAGAAGAAATCCCTTTATATAAGGCTTTTTCTCCGATAGTGAGAATCATGTCGGCCTATTTGAAAAATTTGCTGTTTTGCTCTTTTACTAGTTTAGTATATAATAAGTTCCGTGCAAATATTCAAGACAGCTTGGATTACGCAGTTTAAAATAGGTGTTTACAAGAGTCGCATTTTAGTGGCTTTTTAAACATGCGCTTAAAGGAAAAGGAGTAATAAATATGAATACAACTTACAAAACAAAGGAAGACGTAATGCAGAACAGTGAACTTCATCATTTTATTTTTGATATGTTTGGACTTCATTCTAAAAAGAAACGTGTACAGAAAAAGCTTTTCAAACAAGTTTTAGAACAAAAAACATTATTAAATAAAGCGGTAGAAGAATTTCATCAAAATGAAGCAAGCACATCGCCAAAGGCTTCCTCTTCATCTATTGATTTTTCAACACTTCCTGTAACAGCTCTATTAAAAATTGGAAAGGAATTTTTTAAAGAAGAAGAATGTGTTAGGTTCTACTATAATAAAAATAAACCGGAGCAGTATAAAAATAAAGAACGCTTAATACAGTGCATTGCCTCGAACTTCCAATCAAGTTCCGCAGAAACGAAACAACAAATAGAAAGTTTCATCTAAAGAGAAGCTTTCTTCTGGCGGCTTCACAGCCCGTTTTTACTAGAAAAGATTCCCGAGTTTAGAAAAGGGGATCTTTTTAATATGGTCGAGAAATATTTCTCTTCCTGTTCTTCTATTCTCACATTTGATATAATTTCTCTTATACATAATACTTGGAAATAGAAAGTTTATTACATAACTAATATTGGAGGTATATTCTATGGTTAAAATTGCACCTTCCATCCTATCAGCAGACTTTGCCAAATTAGGAGAAGATATTCAAGATGTTGAACGAGGTGGCGCGGATTATATTCATGTCGATGTAATGGACGGTCACTTTGTTCCAAATATTACAATCGGTCCATTAGTGGTAGAAGCGATCCGTCCGATTACCAAGCTGCCTTTAGATGTACATTTAATGATTGAAAATCCTGATCAGTATATTCCAGCATTTGCAAAAGCGGGTGCTGATATTATTACCGTGCATGTGGAGGCATGTCGTCATCTTCATCGCACCATCCAATTAATAAAAGAACAAGGCATTAAAGCAGGAGTAGTGTTAAACCCAAGCACACCTATTGATACGATTAAACATATTATTGAAGATATTGATATGGTATTGCTAATGACTGTTAACCCTGGTTTTGGAGGACAGAAATTCATTTCTAATGTCGTTCCGAAAATTACAGAAGTCCGCAAACTTGCCGATCATCATAATCCCGAATTAGAAATTGAAGTAGATGGCGGCGTTAATGCAGAAACAGCAAAAATCTGTATCGAAGCAGGTGCAAATGTACTTGTTGCTGGATCCTTTATTTACGGAAACACCAATCGTAAAAAAGCCATTACAGCTCTTAGAGGATAACTGAATAAAAGAAAAGGCTTCAGATAAGGGAAAAATCTGAAGCCTTTTTGACATGAAAAAAACACGTTTTTCAAAACTGCCTGTTTAAGCGATCCTTTTCATCGTCATGATTATATAAATGTTTAAATTAATAATTTTAGTCTATATAAACATATATATATATATATTATGAAAACGGTGGTGAACGAAATGAAAAATCAAACAGAATCTCTTGCTGCCTACTCTAATCCTACATGGCTGCGACAGCAAATAGAAGATACGCTCCAATTTTATTATCCAAAATGCATAGACAACCAAAATGGAGGCTATTATCAATGCTTTCTTGATGATGGAACAATATGCGATTATAATACGAAAAGTTTAATAGGAACGTCCAGGTTTATTTATATATTCAGCATTGGAGCCATGATTGGCCATGCTTCTTGGTGTGTCCCTGCGATTGAACATGGCTTGAAGTTTTTGCAAGAGCATCACGTGGACAAAGAATATGGCGGATTATTTTGGAGATTGGATGGGACGAAGGTAACTGATTCCTCCAAGCTTACATATGGTCATGCATTTGCTTTTTTAGCTGTCTCCAAGGCTTATAAAGCTGGCGTAAAAGCTGCATACCCACTAATGGAATATCTTTATGATGTGGCAGAAAATTACTTTTTCGAGAAAGAACATCAATTATACCTAGATGAGTATAACAGAGATTGGAGTACTCCTTCTTCTTATCGAGGGCAAAATGCCAATATGCATATGACAGAAGCCATGATTGCTGCGTATGAAGCAACCTCGGATCCAAAGTATATAACACGAGCCCATACACTTGCTAAAAATGTAACCGTTCAGTTAACCTCTCAATCTGGCGGTTTGATTTGGGAGCATTATCATCCAGATTGGTCGATAGACTGGAACTACAAAGAACAGGTTCAATCCTTAAAAGAGTTCCGTCCAAATGGATTTATTTTGGGGCACACAATTGAATGGAGTAAATTGCTTTTAATGCTGGAAAGACATATTTCCGAGCCGTGGATTTTAGAAAAAGCAGAAGAATTGTATGGATTGGGATTTACAAAAGGCTATGATTCTTCGTATGGTGGTATCTTTTTTTCTTTAACAAAAGAAGAAAAACTTCTTGATACAGATAAAAGTTACTGGACGATTGCTGAAAGTATTGGAGCGTCGGCTCTATTTGCGAACAGAGTGGAATCTGAGTGGTATAAAAATAATTATGAGGATCTTTTCTCTTATGCATGGAAGTATTTTATCGATCAAAAATATGGTGGCTGGTATCAGCTGTTAAATCGGGAAAATCACAAATATAGCAATGTTAAAAGTCCTGTTAATAAAACGGACTATCATCCAATTGCCAACTATTTTGAAGCAATGCGAGCATTTTCTTAATATGAGGCTAACCTGAAAAAAGGATTTAGCTCTCTCAATTAGTCCGCAGCCAGCATACACTTCGCTTTCCATTGGGCGAGCGGTGAGCCTTCCTCGGAGTAAACTCCTGCGAGGTCTCACCTGTCTCGCTAATCCCATAGGAGTCTTCGTGTATTCCGGCTACTCCCTGCTTCAACTAACCAAAAACTTAGAGAAACTGTTTCTTTTCACATTTCACTATAACACTATATAGAGGTCTAAAAAGATCCCTTTATTCTTGCTTACTATTAAGCCTTTGGGTTCTTTTTTAGTTTCTTGGTGCAAATAACATGATGGAAGTGCCAATTAAACAAATCGCTGCCCCTAGCCAATCATATAGATCTGGCGTTTTTTTATCCACGCCCCATCCCCAAAGGACGGATAGAATAATAAAGACCCCTCCGTATGCTGCATAAACTCTTCCAAATGATGGAAACGATTGAAATGTAGCGATAATTCCATATAAAACCAGTATCACTCCTCCCACCAGTCCATAAAAACCTGACTTTCCTTCACGAAGCCATTGCCATATTAAATATCCTCCTCCAATTTCCGCCAATCCAGCCAATAAAAATAAAATAATCGTCATTATCCCCTATCCTTCCATGTAGAGAAATCCTTGGTCTCTTTCTTGCTTTATCTATTCATCATACCAATATACAACAAGAAAAACGACTTAATCTTTCAGCTGTATAAGTAACTTTTTTGCATCATATACGCTTTTTTCTCGTCGCTTTTGTTTTTCTAAGTCTCTCTTTCTCTAAAAAACAAAAAATGCAATACATCTCTTATCACAGAAGATGTATTGCATTTTCACTTTTTATTTATAGAATTCACCTTTATCAATCGATTGTGGCAGCTCCTCCATCCACCCTCGATTAATCAACAATTGCATTCCTTCATTAGCATATTGTAAAATCTCTGATATCACTTCCATATATTTAATGGAAATATCTTTTCGCATGGTGACAGATAGAGAATATCCCAACGTCGAAATGGCTACTTGGTTTGTTGCTGATATAAAAAACAGAATTAGTCTCTCAGAAAAAGGGGATTCAGTTGAATCTGTCACTTCATTCGTTACTGGAAACGTCGGCAAATCATCACTATCCTGCAAAATTTTATTAAATGCATGTATTTGCTTTTCCGCTAAATTTTTTCCTTTTAATAAATATTGCTTTATTTCCTTATCCATTGTAACTTGTATTAATCCATTCACAAGCAATAATCCAATACAATTCCTTTCAATTCCAAAAAATAGTTCTTGCAGTTCTAATGCATTTAAAGGTCTATTTGATCCAAATAAAGATTTTAAAACGGAAGATTCATGTTGTTTGTAATGCACTTCTTTTGGATAATTCATTTTTGGAGGACGATCATAAATACCTTTTTCCTGCATCATATTTAAAGATTTCTTATAAAGCTTTTTATCATGCATTATACAATCTTCAAAAAAGTCAACTATATCTGTTCTTGCTACTTTTGTTAGAACAGTTGCGTAATATGGAACGGTCATTTGGCCAGCACGATAAACAAAGCTAAGGGCATATAAATCAGTAAAAAGAGCTGGAGCGTTATTATTCACATCTTTTTGAGAAAATGCCTCAGGAACAGGAAATTTTTCTTCTTGAAAAACCGTTTTAATTTTTTTATTATATGCCTCTACAAGGGATAGAGCCTCTTTAACCATTTCCTTTATCAAACGATCTGTTATATGCGGAATAAAATGTTGATAAAAACAACTTAATGCTGAATTTTGTACATATGTCACCCATAATGGAGCAATTTCCGCACTTGTAAGCCCTTGGTCACGAAAACTCATCGATCCCCCTCCTTTTTCCTTATTATTGTGTATTCTTGCCACTTCTTATTCAAAACAGATTGTCTATTAAAAGACAATCTTAGCAAGTGACGAGTAATTTAGGAAAAGTTAAAAAATAGTATTTTTGCAACTAAAAAGTCAATTAATCGTCATAATGATATTCCCCTGTTTTTTTTAAACGCTTATCTGTAAATTAATGTAATTCCATCTATCCTTTTTATGGATTCCAACTAAAAATATCTTTACCGAAATACGTTTGATAAGGCGACTACAAGGGAAGAAACTACTTATGAAAAAAATGAATTTATAATTATTATAAAATAAAGTTTATATTAGGAATTTTCCCTTTTTTCTGATCAATAACATAGAAAAGTTATGGTTTTTTTATTATAACCACTTTTGTTTTGACAAACCAAAAGCATTACTATTATTATATTAAAATAACAGAGGAGGTTTCAACATGTCAGAAATAAATAAACAGAAAATTGTGGACAGTGTTCCTCAAAAGGGATTTTTTGGACATCCTAAAGGATTATTCACACTGTTCTTCACAGAGTTTTGGGAAAGATTTTCGTATTATGGAATGCGCGCCATTCTCGTCTACTATATGTATTACGAAGTATCAAAAGGCGGCTTAGGCATTCAAGAGAACACAGCGCTTGCCATAATGTCTATCTACGGATCACTTGTATATATGTCAGGTATTATTGGTGGTTGGTTAGCTGATAGAATATTTGGGACAAGCAGAGCTGTATTTTACGGTGGAATATTTATTATGCTTGGACATATTGTACTTGCAGTGCCAGGTAATATTTCCTTGTTCTTCACAAGTATGGTGCTTATCGTAATTGGTACAGGTTTATTAAAACCAAATGTTTCAAGTGTTGTTGGGGAAATTTATCACGAGAAAGATGACCGTCGTGATTCGGGATTCAGTATTTTTTACATGGGGATTAACCTCGGTGGGTTTCTGTCTCCCTTAATAGTCGGAAAAATCGGAATGGATTATAACTTTCATTTAGGATTTGCATTGGCAGCTATCGGTATGTTCATTGGTTTATTAGTATTTATATTTACAAAGAAAAAAAATCTTGGGCTTGCTGGAACTGTTGTCGCTAATCCACTTTCTTCCAGTGAAAAGAAAAAAGTTTATTCTATTATTGGTATAGGTATTCTTATACTTGCTATTATTCTGGCGGTTACTATCCCAGCAGGATATTTAACCTTTCCTAGATTTATTGCATTAATCGGTATATTAGGTTTTCTTATTCCTACCATTTATTTTATTATTATGTATCGCAGTCCAAAAACAAACGCTGTGGAACGTTCTAGACTTCTTGCTTATATTCCTTTGTTTTTAGCTGCTGTCATGTTCTGGGCTATACAGGAACAAGGTTCAACGATTTTAGCTAACTATGCGGATAAACGCACACAGCTTGAATTTGCAGGGATGACCATATCACCAGCATTTTTCCAATCATTAAACCCATTGTTTATCATCATTTTAGCACCAGTTTTTGCATGGTTTTGGGTGAAACTTGGAGCTCGTCAGCCATCCATTCCAAGAAAATTCTCTTTCGGACTACTATTTGCAGGTATTTCCTTTTTAGTTATTTTACTCCCAGCTTATTTTGGCGGAGCAAATTCTTTAGTAAATCCTTTATGGCTTGTACTCAGCTACTTTATCGTTGTTATTGGGGAACTTTGTTTATCTCCAGTAGGATTATCTGCTACAACCAAACTGGCACCTGCCGCATTTTCAGCACAAACAATGAGCCTTTGGTTCTTATCAAACGCTGCAGCACAGGCATTAAATGCTCAGCTCGTTAAGTTTTATACACCAGCAACGGAAATGATGTATTTTGGAATAATCGGAGGAGCTTCTATTCTTTTAAGTATTATTCTATTTATCATTTCTCCAATGATTCAACGTTATATGAAGGGTATAAAATAAAAATCCCTTTCAAAAAGAACCTCATCTTTTATTAGATGAGGTTCTTAGCGTATTGAGAGAGAAAAACTGCAACATTTTAGTTAGTTTTCTATTATAAAGGGAACTACTCTTCCTTCATTTACATTAATTAGTCCGTAGTCGGTAATTTTTAAAGCAGGGCTGACTGGTAAGGATAAAGTACTTAAAGACATGATAATATTATAATGCTCGTAGCCTAATGATCTTAACGATGTAGTCAATTCCTCCACTTGTTTCGAAATAATATCCAAAGGTTCTTCTGACAAAATTCCTCCAACAGGCAATGGAACCATCGAAAGAACTTCTCCGTCCTCAACACAGCAAATTCCGCCTTGCTGTTTAATCACTTCATTTGCCGCCTTTACCATGTCTTTCTTATTCTTTCCTACTACTAACAAATTATGATTATCATGGGAATAAGTAGTAGCAACTGCACCTCGTTTTATTATATCGCCACTAATTAATCCAAATGCAGAGTTTCCATTTTTTCCATATCGTTCAAATGTTTTAATTAAACAAGACGAACTGTCTTCCCACTGAAGCTGACCCTCTTTAACAGCAAAATTACCCTGCTTTTCCTCTGTAAAAGTGGAACCGTTCTTTACATGGATAATTCGCCCATTCACTTTTCCTTCCGTTTCCACTAAACGAATCGTAAAATCATCTTCCGTTAACTCATTAAGCTTAACGCTTTGATAAAATTGCTCGGGAAATTGTCTGCTTATGCTCGGCTGATTGCAAACCTCCGAACAATCATACACTTGCATACCCTTTTTATACACTTTTTCTATTTCAAAATTGGCAAGATCTGAAACAAGGAGAAAATCTGCCACTTTCCCAGAAGCAATTGCTCCTCTATCATACATTCTCATGCGCTGTGCAGCTGTATAGGTACAGGCATAGATTGCTTTTTCAGGAGTCATTCCCATTTTTATTGCCTTTTTTAATAAAACATTCAGATGCCCTCTATTTTGCAAGGAATCTGCCATCACATCATCTGTTACAAAACAAAAATGCTCGTCCACCTGATGTTCCTTAAGGTAGTCAATCACTTCTTTTGTCATTGATTTTTCTTGAATCTCCAAGAACATTCCTGCTGCTATTCGCTCTTGCATTCCTTCAACTGATTGATGCGTATGATCAGAGTTAACTCCAGCAAAAATTAATGTCTGTAACTCTAAATCTAGCAGCTTTGGCACATGCCCTTCAATAATTAATTCAGGATAGTTTTTTCGTATATGGGATAATATCTTATTTGTTTTACACTGTGGGTCTGTAATGACATCATAATAATTCATGATTTCACCTAAACATTTAATTTGCTCCGTTTCCATTAACTCATCAATATCCTGAATCTCAATCGCGCCGCCAGTAGTTTCCATTGAGGTCGCTGGAACAGAACTTGGAATAGCATAGAACATATCAACTATACAGTTCTTGCTCGCCTTTACCATTTCCTTTACTCCTGCTATTCCAAACACATTCGCCATTTCATGCGGCTCCGGTACGATTGTCGTTACACCATTTTTTATTAATCCAAAGGAAAAAGTAGCAGGTGTTACCATCGTGCTTTCAATATGCAAATGAATATCAATTAAACCAGGTATCATATATTTCCCACTGCCATCTATTACTTCTTTTGCTTCGAAAGTTTCCAGTCCACGGTTTCCAACATAAAAGAATTTTCCATTTTTAATTGCTGTATTCCCTTTTATAAATTTTTTATAATAGCTGTTATAGACAAAAGCATCTATTACAAGCATATCCATATTCATTTTATTCCTCCCAGCTAATCTACTAGCACCATCTGATCTTTTGGAATAACAAGTATTACTTCCTGGCCCGTATAATATGGATTTGTCATCTCCTTATTTACCGTGAAGTCTCCAATAGCCGTCTCAACTACATATTGATAGCTTCTTCCAAGAAATGTCTCAACGCTTATTTTCCCAACTACTCCATTAGCCGGGAGAGCATTTTGTCCTGTATTTTCTATTAAAATCAAATCGTCAGGCCGAATAGCCCCTATTTTTTTATTCGGATTACTCATATGTTCATGCTTATTGATAGTTAATGTTAATCCTGAGATAGAAAGTTCAATCTCTGTTTTACGATCTATTCTTTTCTCGAATTCAATAAAATTCTTAAATCCAATAAAATCTGCAACAAATTTCGTTTCAGGATATTTATAAATAGTAGCCGGGTCGCTTAATTGTTCAATTTCCCCTTTATTCATAATTGCTACTTGATCTGAAATAGAAAAACATTCTTCTTGATCATGTGAAACATATACCGTTGTTATGCCCAATTCTTGTTGAATACGACGTATCTCCACCCGCATATTGACTCTTAAATTGGCATCAAGATTACTTAAAGGCTCATCAAATAATAAAATATCTGGTTCAATTACTAATGCTCTTGCAATTGCCACACGTTGTCGCTGCCCACCAGAAAGCTCCTGTGGATAACGTTTCTCAAAGCCTTTAAGATTTACAATCTCCAGCATATTCAAAACACGCTTCTCTATTTCACTTTTCCCCATCTTTCTTAACCGGAGTCCAAATGCAATATTATCGAATACTGTTAAATGAGGAAATAAAGCATAATTCTGAAAAACAAAGCCAAAGTTCCGTTTATTCACTGGCACTTTTGTATAATCCTTCTCTTTAAATAAAAATTTCCCTTGATTTGCCTGTAAAAATCCCGCTATTAAACGTAGTGTGGTTGTTTTTCCACAACCACTTGGTCCTAGAAGGGAAACAAGCTTTCCTTTTTCTATCTCTAGATTAAAATCTTTTAAAATATCTTTTTTGTTATAAGCTACAGAGATATCTTTTAAAGTAAACAAAGCCATTTTCTTCATCTCCCTTTATCCTTTTGTAAAATATGACAATCCCATAAGCCTTTCCACCACAAACATGAAAAAAGCTGTGATAAGCATAAGCAATACCGAAATTGCCGCAATAGTAGGATCAAAATAGTTTTCTACATATAGCAGCATTTGAATAGGAAACGTACTTACACCTGGCCCGGTCATATAAACAGAAATATCAACATTATTAAATGACTCTAAAAAAGCAATCATAACTGCAGCAACAATACCTGATTTAATATTAGGAAGAACTATTTTAAAAAACGTTCCTATTTTGCTTGCACCAAGACTCACCGCTGCTTCTTCTATTGAAAAATCAAAATTTGTCAAACTAGAAGAAATAACTCGTATAATAAATGGGAGCATTATAACGGTATGTCCGATAAATAATCCTGTGTAAATAGAAAACTGGTAGGTAACTACCATATAGCGCAAAAAGGAAAATCCTAATACGATGCCAGGAATTAATATTGGCGAAATAAAAATGGCATTCACTAGATTTTTTCCTTTAAAATCAAAGCGGCTTAATGCATATGCTGCTGGCACACCTATTAATAGCGCTAATAAATTTCCTGCTAGTGATACAAGAATCGATGTCTTAAATGTATTTAAAAACATCTCTACTTTAAAAATATTTTCATACCATCTTAATGAATAATTTTCTGGAGGGAACTTCAAAATATTCCCTCCCTCAAATGAAGTAATAGATATAATTAGCAATGGCCCTAGTAAGAAAATAAATACTAGAAATGTAAACAGGGCCAATCCTCTATTTTTTTCCTGCATACACCTCTACCCCTTTGGATTTAATTTTTTGGATGCACCATTCATAATTGAAATAATAATAAATGTAATCACAATCATAATGGTTGCAACAATGGAAGCTAGTTTCCATTCATTTAATGTAATCGCATTTTGATACAAAAATGTTGAGATCACCCGTTGTTTTCCACCAAGCAATGCAGGCGTTGTGTATGCTGTAAAACTTCCTACAAAAACCAAAATACTGCCAATCACTAAGCCAGGCACACATAACGGAACAACGATTTTTAAAAACACACCTAATCTGGATGCACCAAGACTTTCGGCAGCTCGCAACAAATCAGAATCAATATTTTCCATTACCCCTACTAGTGTGACAATTACTAATGGTAAAAATAAATGAACTAATCCAATAATAATAGCTGTTGGGGTATACAATATATCAAGAGGCTTCTCGACTAACCCTATACTTAGTAATAATTTATTAAGTACTCCGTTTTTCCCGATTATCACCATCCAGCTAAAAGATCGAACAACAGGGCTTGTTAATAACGGAAATATCGTTAACAATAATAAAATCGTTTTTTTTCTTGTTTTCAGCTTGGAGATAAAATAAGCTGTTGGAAATCCTAATAAAAGACATATTATTGTCGTTACTAAACTGACTCGTAAGGTTGTCAGCAAAATTCTAATAAAATAATCATCTTTAAAAAAATCTGTATATCCACTTAATGTGAAATTCCCTTTATCATGAAATGTCGTACCAATCATAGCAAGGATAGGAATTATCAAAAAAATGGTAAGAAACAAAATGCCCGGTAACAGCAACAGACACAGATATCTTTTTTTCAACCGTTTAACCCCCTGTCTATAAATTTATGAATTCAATACCGTGATAAATAGTTCAAAAAAAGCTTCTGAATCAACTTGTAAGCAAACCTGTAAATTTGCTGGTCTTTTTAAACGATTTTGAAAATCACATATTAACTGTCCATCACAAAGTTCACTTTTTGTTTCAACATCCACATAATGTTTTTGGCTCGAAACTAAGTTCCTGTTTAATGCAATTCCTACTGCTAAAGGGTCATGCATAGCACAAGCACGTATCCCATAACGTTCCATATATTTTTGCTGGTAATCAGATGTGCTCTCATTTATATAGTCAGCTAATTTCTTATCTTCCAGCAACTGAATATGTTCCTCGGTTAATAATGCTTTTCTTGTAACATCCAATCCTACTTGCAGGATGGAATCAAAACCAGCATGCAAGACAATTTTAGCTGCTTCTGGATCTACAAACGTATTAAACTCAGAGGTTGGCGTTACATTGCCAACTCCTTTTATTACTCCACCCATAAAGATTACTTCTTTTACATGTTTCGTAATTTGCGGACATTTTTTAACTGCTAACGCTAAGTTAGTAAGTGGACCTGTAAGAACGAGTGTCACTTCTCCTGAAAAGCTTAGAATAGAATTAATGATAAAGTCAGGCGCAAATCCTTCACTATATTTATTTGTAATAGGAACATCCTTTAGAGCACCGCCTAGTCCATCTTCTCCATGTATTCGATGTTCGAAAAATGGTTTTCTCATAATAGGAGATTCCGCTCCTTTAATAACAGGGATGTCCTCTACCTTTAACAAATCCAGTATCTTACAAGTATTTAATGTTGCGTTGTCTAAGGAAACATTTCCGTTTACGGTCGTAATTCCTAATACATCAAATTCGTTGCTTTTTATTGCAAGGAGGATGCCTATTGCATCATCTATTCCTGTATCCACATCGAGAATTAACTTTCTTTTCATTACTGTCCCTCTTTTCTTACTGAACTAGCTCTCGATTCCAACGATCAATCCAGCCTTTTAAATTTTTATTTACAAACTTCATATCTAATATGTGTAAACGATTAATTACTTCTTCCCCGTATGTTAACCCTGTTGCTTCTTCATCTGTAAGCTTCACTTCTTTATTTACTGGTGAATCCACTTTGTTTTTCGCTGATTTTTCTTGCACTTCTTTTCCTAAAATATAATTAATGAATTTTTCGGAAAGTTCTTTTTGGTCTGATCCTTTAATGATATTTACCGTATTCATTACTCCATATCCACCTTCTGACGGAGTAACAAATTTTGCATTTGGAACAGCTTCCTGTAAACTACCAAAATACATTCCCATAATTGGACCAGCAGCAATTTCACCTTGTGAGAACATATTTACGAATTCTGATGTTTGGCTATACTCTTTTACCACACTCGGCATCAATGTTTTCAGCTCACTAAACGCTGTATCTTCGTTAAATGTACTGCTTCCGCCAACTGTTGAAGCTGCATCCAAAAACATTGGGCCAGTCGTTGATGTAATGCTAGGAATCGTTATTTTTCCTTTTAAGTCTTTACTCCATAAATCTTTCCAAGCAGTTATTGGTGTTTTCACTTCATCAGGATTGTATGCAATACCAAACTGCGCAATCGTATAAGCTGGTCCATAATCTTCCCCAAGCGGTGCTTTTGCTACATCGTAAATATTGTTTAAATTAGAAAGCTTTGAATGATCGATTGTTTCAAATAAATTATCTTCAATTCCTTGCTGTGCATAATAATCTGAAAGAAAAATAATATCTACTTCAGAGTTTCCTTGTCTAATTTTATTTAATCTGTCTGCATTATTTCCAGTATCTAATACAATGTCTACATTATTTTCCTCTTCGAATGGTTTATACACCTCTTTATTAAAGAACTCTTCATTAAATCCCCATGTAGAAACTACTAATTTTTGTTTGGTATCTTTTGAACCTTCGTCTGAACCACAAGCTGCTAAAAGAAACAGTGATGCCATTATAAGTAAGCTGATTAGTTTTTTCATTTCTTCCATCCTCCAATATTTTGTTTTTTCTGTTAATTTAGAAACATTATTCATTTTCAGTCTTCCCTTTTTTATTACGAAACATCAAGGGTAATCTAAATAATGAACCACCTCCATAAAGCCTTTTTCTAATAAAGTAAAACAAAAAAAGACAATCTTAAATAGAATGGTTATTCTACCCAAGATTGTCTTTTCTTTGTAAACAAAGCGAAAACTTATCATTTGGTTATTCTATATATGGCGTTCCGTTCAGATTTATCCGATTGGAAATCCATTCTTTATTTTTTATTAAGGACTATATTTGTAAAAGCAAATTGAGTGCATGCATCATAATCTCTTAATATTGCTTCAATACTCCAATTTGTTTGTTCCTCAAGCATTTGTCTTAATTTCTTCTTAAATAAAAGGGAAAGATGAAAATCAACTTCTTGCTTTAAACTGGGAACTTCACCTTCTAATGCAGCAGATCTTGATGCACGAGGATGTTTAGCTTGTAAGCTAATTACATTCTGATCGACTGTTACCTTTAACAATGTTGTACCAGCTCCGAATAATTCCTTCGATACCTTATTGTAGATTAACGAAAGAAACCTTTTTGTCTCAGTAGAATCTATGACAAATCACCTGCCAAACAATTATATGGATTATTATACATATAATAATCCATATATACAAGATAATGTGCGGAATTTATTTAAAAAAATATAATATATATATATCACATCTACATAATACTTCCATTTCCCGAACATTATAGGATGATAGATGTAAATAATTTCATAATCTATCTATTTTTTAGAACTATTTCACTTAATTTTATATTCTATTCGTTTTTACTAAATAAAGCGATATTATTGTCAGAATTTCTAACAATATTTTTAATTCTATTTTTTTGAGAAAAAAGATTATTTCCGTAAAATTCATGCTATTGAAAAATAATTTAATTTCCTTTTAGGATGCTCACATTCCGCAGGCTTCACTCCTCAGCCAAAAATCCTTTAGGTTTCTCCAGTCTCGCTGTTCTATGCAGGAGTCTCACACCTTGCACTCCGATTAACCTTATTCAACAAAAATCCGGGACAAAATATTCCAGCAGAAGATAAACCCGAACCATGATACGAAGATGTAAAAATATTTCGTATCATGGTTTCGGTTTTTTATTGATGTAAAAAAGAAGATTTGTGGTAATCCCCCTCAGCCTGAATACACTTCGCTTTCCCCGGGGTGGGAGCTCTGAGCCTCCTCGGCGTTGCCTTGCGGGGTCTTTAGCCTTCCCACATTTCCCGCAGGAGTCTTCGCACCCTTCGTTACAAGTAACCTGTTCTAGAATAAGTTCTTGTCTTCGAATTTCACTACAAGGTATGATGACTAAACACTAGTAGCGTTGATTTTTTATGTTATTATCCAACGTTGTTTTACCGAAATATTCCACTTTTAGTCTATTTCTATTATGTGGATGTTTTTACCAGTTCGACGACAGCAACTAATGGAGCAAAACGGCTTGATTGGAGTGTAAGGTGCGAGACTCCTGTGGGATTAGCGAGACAGCTGAGACCTTGCAGGCCAAGGGCCGAAGCGGCTAAAGCCGAGCCTCACGGAAAGCGAGCATCCTGAAACGGAAAGAAAGCCCCTATTTATAAGAAATAATGTTTGCAAAAAAACACCCAAAAAGACGAATCAATCATTCTTTTCTAATTGCTCTAAACCAAGTTATGGCAATACATGAAGAGGAGTTTATAACTGCGAAGTTTGAGTAGTTAAGTATAAAACTAGGTTGTTCCATTGCGCTACAGCACTCGCTTTCCGCGGGGTCTCAGCCTTTCCTTTACTTCCCGCAGGAGTCGAGTGTCTTCCGCTCCATTCCACTTCGTTTTTAAAGGCTGTTTTCTAAAATCTAATTCTTTTACGAAGAAAAAAATGAAATAGATTGGAAAATGGAGTTGCCTGCATACACGTAGACTCCGGTGGGATTAGCGAGACAGCTGAGACCCTGCAGGCCAAGGGCCGAAGCGGCTAAAGCCGAGCCCCACGGAAAGCGAAGTGTATGCAGGCTGCGGGTAATTACCACAGACCTTCTTTTAAAACTATACTTGCTTATTGATTCATTATCCGAAAATTAACGATTATGTTGAGTACACATGAAAGGAAAAGAATAGTAAAAATGAACATAGAATAAAGAGCAAAAAAAGGTTCTAATGAAAAAATAAATTTCCGTTCCTTCCAAAATCAATATTCCCCCTCCTAGTTACTGTTCAAAAAAGATAAGAACTGTTCAACATATAATTACAAAGATAAAAAATTTAACTCAATTATTTATTACGAGACTATTAAAAATAGTATTCTATAAAAATGAAATATTATTAGACTTTTTTATAGAATGACAAAAATTAAAAAATGTCATTTGAAATTTGTTTGTTGAAAGTGTACAATCAATATAACAAACTCAATAAAGGAGGATGACGAATGAATCATAAATTAACTGGTAAAGTGGCAATTGTGACAGGTGCTTCTAGAGGGATAGGCCGTGAACTAGCAGAGGTTCTTGCAGAAGAGGGTGCAAAAGTAGTCATCAACTATGTGAGCAGTCCAGCAAAAGCAGAGGAAGTAGTCGCTGGAATTCATCAAAACGGCGGTGAAGCAATCGCCATCCAAGCAGATATTAGCATCGTATCTGAAGTGGAGAAATTATTTCAGGACACATTAAAAGCATTTGGAAAAGTTGATATTCTGGTCAATAATGCGGGGGTTATGATAACAAAACCGATAGCCAGCATCACCGAAGAGGAATTTGATAAGCAATTTGCTATTAATGTAAAAGGAACCTTCTTTGCTTGTCAGAAAGCGGAAAAATATATGGAAGAAAACGGACGCATCATCAATTTCTCCACTTCTGTTGCTGGGCAGATGTTCCCAGCTTATAGTGTGTATGCAGGAACAAAAGGAGCAGTGGAACAGTTTACCCGCCAGTTGGCGAAAGAGTTTGGACCAAAAGGAATTACAATTAATGCAATTGCGCCAGGACCAATTAATACGGAACTATTTACAGTAGGAAAATCAGAAGAGCAAATCGAGGGAATTCGCCGTATGAACGCATTCGGACGTTTAGGAGAACCAGAAGATATTGCAGGCGCTGTTTTATTTTTAGCCAGCAAAGAGTCCCAGTGGGTAACAGGTCAAACAATTCGTGTTAATGGTGGATTTATTTAATGGCTTGACTCCTTCATTAAATGAAGATGTAATATAGGATAAACAGGAAAAGGAGATAAACAGTTAATCCTGTTTATTTCCTTTATTTAAATTTTAAATTTTGCAATGATTGTTTGAAGATCTTCTGCCAAAATTGCTAAATATTGGGAATTTGATGATATTTCTTCCATGGATGCAAGTTGTTCTTGTGTTGCTGCCGAGACATTTTGGGTACTGGAAGCAGAAATTTCAGCCACTTCGCTCACTAAATGAATGGATTCATCTACAAGTTCTGTTCCATTTGCCAATTGCTTTAAGGTTTCTGAAATTTCTTCAATGTGCGAAACGACTTTATTGACCGCAATCTCAATTTTTTGGAAAGTTTCTTCTGCTGAATCAACTACTTTTAGTCCTGTGTCAACCTCACTTGATGCAGTTTCCATCGATTTAAGCGTATTATTAGTATCTGCTTGAATCAGTTGGATTAGCTTTGATATCTGTTCGGTGGAATGAGTAGATTCCTCTGCAAGCTTCCTCACTTCATCTGCCACGACAGCAAAGCCTTTCCCATGTTCTCCTGCACGTGCTGCTTCAATTGCTGCATTTAATACTAATAAATTTGTTTGTGAGGAGATTCTTGTTATAACATCCGTGATTTTGCCAATTTGACTAGAACGTTCATCCAATCCTTGCACCGTTTTAGATAAGCTGTTTACATGGGCGTTGATAGAATTCATTTGTTTGTTTACTTCACCGAGTGCTTGACTTCCTTCTAATGACATTTGAGATGCATGACGTGCACCTTGAATAATAGTTTCCGTGTTATGTTCAATTGTTTTGGTATGCTGTGTTATATCATGAATAATCCGTGAACTATCTTCAACTGTTTGAACCTGTTTATCTGAACCAGAAGCAAGTTCTTGGATGGTTAATTTGAGACTCCCACGACTAAAGTCGCAAGCCCTAAAACTTACGGTTTAACGGGTGGGATTCTTGAATGACTAAACGTTCTCAGTCCATTTCTGTTTTGAACAGCCTTCAAGATGAGGGTATCTCATTACCCCTCATAGGGCAGAACATATAGTTCCCTATGCTGATTGACTATTACCATCAATCACAGGTGCATATCGAATATTCATAGCACCGACTAAATCACGATGTTTTTCAAATCCACATTTACACTTGTATTTGCGGTCTTGTGCTTTATTCTTTTCAGAACATTTCGGGCATGTTTGACTTGTGTATGCAGGATTTACGTATTCAACTTTAATGCCTTCTAAATTCGCTTTGTATTCAATGAACTGAGATAGACGATAGAATGACCAGTTGTGCAGATTCTTTTCGTTTTTACGGCTCGTTCTTGCCGTCTGTCTGATGTTCGCTAACTGTTCTAAGCGAATGACAGAAACCTTATTTTCTTTTGCAAAATTGACGATTGCACGACTAACCTTATGGTCTTGGTCTTTCATCCAGCGTTGTTCCTTGTCTTTTGAATGGCGAATAGCATTTAACTTTTTCTTTTTGCCTAATACTTTGCGTTCAGAACGGAATTTTCGCTTCACGTATTTATTTTGTCTGCCGTTGCCAAAGAAACGTACCTTTTCATCATCTGTTACAGCAACAGCAGGTACTTTTAAGCCTAAGTCTATACCCATGACTTTTAATCCTGTTCCTTGAACGGTGGGTATAGTTACAGAAATTTGAGCAATCCATTTATTCACTTTCTTTGTGATACGAAGTGTACCTAATTTGTGTTTCAACAAATCAAAATTGCGGTTGTCTTTATCGACTAACAAGGCACGAATTGGTGTTTTAGTTGCTTTCCCATTAATCATAATCGGCATTGAAATGTGCGTGAAATCAAAAGAATAGTTTTGATTGTTCCAAATACACACAGGTTTTTTGAGTACAGGAATAACTTTGTACTTATTCTTTTTCACTTTTTTAAACACGCTTTTAGCGTCTTTAATCGCTTGGTTTTTAACGGCACTTGGCAATAGGGCAGAAATATCTTTGCTT
>JBDNRM010000052.1:0-22011 GCA_047718615.1 Bacillus sp. (in: firmicutes)
AACCAAGTTATGCTAATACATGAAGAGGAATTTATAACTGCGAAGTTTGAGTTAAGTATAAAAACTATGTTGTTCCATTGCGCTACAAACACTCGTTTTCCGCGGGAAGTAGAGTGTCTTCCGCTTCATTCCACTTCGTTTTTAAAGGCTATTTTCTAATACCTAATTCTTTTACCAAGAAAAAAATGAAATAGATTGGAAAATGGAGCAGCCTGCATACACCTAGACTCCGATGGGATTAGCGAGGAAGCTGAGACCCTGCAGGCAAGAGGGCCGAAGCGGCTAAAGTCGAGCCTCACGGAAAGCGAAGTGTATGCAGGATGCGGGTGGTTACCATAAACCTTTTTTTCACATGAATAAAAAACCCAAACCATGATGCGAAATATTTTTTACATCTTCGTATCATGGTTCGGGTTTATCTTCGGCTGGAATACTTATGTCCCAGCTTCGTTTTGCTATAAGTACATATTTTTTCTCATTCTTTTTCTTTCATATTCCCTAAATCCTGCTGAAATAAGGTAAAACGAAACTAATAACAGCAAATAACCTATTAACGGAAAAAGGACAATCCATTGTGTATGATTAAAAAAGGATCGGGATTGGCCAATTAAACCAGACCATTCATGTGTAATGGAAAGATAGATTCTTGAATCAGGTTGAAATATAGTACCTCCAAAAAATAAACTAAATATGCCCAATTGTCCGATAAGATGAAGAACTTGAATCGTTTCATTTAAAAATAATATAGAAAGATTCCCTTTTAATTCTGGAAAAATATGCTTCTTCATTATATGCCATTTTCTTCCTCCTAATGTTTCTGAAGCCATTACATATAAACTTTTGTTTGTTTCACAAGTTTTAGCGTATACCACATCATATACTCCCGAAACACCTAATACTGTCATTAAAAAAGCTTGAATCCATACTAACGATATACTCGACATACTTGAGTTAATATTAATTGGCAGCATAATAAAATAAATAATTACAACTGGTGGTATGCTGTTTAAGATTGTTATTTTACTTTTTTTAGGAGAAATTCTTTTTCCTGTTAAAGCATGTGTAATTCCTAATACCGTTCCAATTATCAGCCTTAAAGCGGCGACGATAATGATGGTGAATATTGTATACTTCGCGCCGTATAACATATGGGTTAAAATATCGTATCCCCATTTATCTGTCCCAAATAAAAATTCTTTCGACGGAGGAAGTGGAGGTGCTACTAATTCCTCGCCCTTATCTGTTTGAATATAGCCCACCTTTAGTGAAAAATCTTCTGCATATGGTGCCAAATACGGTCCGAAAAAACTAATCAAAAGAAAAAACATTAACAGTACTAGTCCTAAAAACAGTTTATAATTTAGTTTTTTAAGCATGGGCGATAATCCTTTCTACAAAACGTATTGTCATTTTCAATAGAAAAAAAATCGAACCATACAAAAAAAATATTGCCAATAAACAAAAAATCACAAGATTGTATTGATAACCAAATGTTTTTGCCGTTTGAAAAAGCAAGGAAGTCATTCCCCGTAAATTAAATAAGTATTCTACTATAAACAAATTGCTGATCATAATAGAGACAATCTTATGTAGATCTGCTTTGAAAAACGGGGTTACATTTGTAGTGACATGATATGTATATATTTGTTTTTTGCTTAATCCCTTTGAAATGGCAGTAAGAATATAATCTTGTGTCAGAACATCCTTTGTTTTTTCATTTAACATTTTTATTATATACAGAAGCGGAATAACAATAAGAGATAACAAAGGTAAAAGCATCGCAGGCTCATCATTGCTAAAGGATGCCACTTTTGCTACTTTAATACCTGTTTGCTGATAAATAAACGTTATTAATAATTGCATTAATAAAATGAAAACAAAGTCTGGCAAAATTCCTAAAAAGCCAATTATTTTATTAAAAAAACGTTCACTATTTTTCCATAACCAGATGCCCAAAACAAAACCCAGCACCAGAATAATCAAACCGGCAACAAGCAAATAAAGAAAAGAAGCTAAAAAGTAACTTCCCATATCGGCAAATAAAAAATTTGTTCTGTCTCCTTGTATGTAATAATAGGAATCTCCCGTAAATAATCCTGTTACAAATTGTTCTATTAAACTATATATAGTATGTAAAGTGAATGTTATATTCTCTCCAGTTGGAGAAAACACAAGCGGAAATGCAGCCAACACAAAAATAAATAAAATACTAATAAATTGAGTAAATATACCTTTTATGTAAGTCATTCTTTTCTATATCCTTTCACAGTTTTCTTTCTGCTATTGCTGTATCTCTTCTTTATCCTCCCTTTCCTTTTCCATGCATCACTCCTATCCATTATCAAAAAAGCCAACCCTTATTATTCTTAACTGTGTGATTATTCTAAAATTTCTTTTCGGAAATTATTGTAATTATTCAACATAAGTATATAATTACACTTATATTGAATATTTTATTATTGGAGGATGGATTATGAGCGGCGAAACATTACCACATTGGATTTGGCTTATTTATTATCTTATTATAACAATAACACTAATTTTCTGTATTTTTAAGCTAATTCAAAAGAAAAATAGCAAATTTTCTATTATTACGATAATAGCCTCTCTCTTACTCCCAATCATCAGCTTTATTCATACCATTGCAAGAGAAGAAGGAACCGAATTAGATTATATGATTACGGCATTATCCAATCGAGAACTTTGGCCTTACAGCATTATTGCCTGTTCCTTCTGTTTATTATTATGGTGGATTGTCTTTTTTCAACAAAATAACAAACAAAAATTGATTTTTACGATTCCCACAAGCCTAGTTCTTCTTTCTTTATACTGTTATCCATACGTATATATGTCCATGTATAAGGATTTAACTAATGGTTCTATGGCTGGTTATGTTTGGATGCTTATTATTTTCTCGATTGCTGCTTTTGTAGGAAAACATACAAACAACCTTTTTTCAATAATCGTCGGCAATATCCTATCTATTCTTATTTCTTACTACTTTATTGTTAATTGGAATAAAGACATGAATAGTAGTGGTTATTTTAAACCTTTATCACCTGAACAGCTGCTACTTTTCACCAGTATATTGATGATTATTCCACAACTACTTTTCATACAGTTCAGCAAGAAAATAAACAAAGAAAGAAAAAAATGAAATGAGATTAACGTTATTGCAGAAGGATGTGTTGACTTCTGTGAAGCAATTGCTCTTTTTGCTAAATGACAAAAAACAGCGCAAATTATTCACGCTGTAAAAAAGGAAGGATATTAGGAGTTTTAATTGATTTTTTTTAGGAGGACTTTTGTTTAAAAAAGATTTTTTTAACAGGGAGGATAAGAAATAATTGGGTTTGTTTTCATTTTGATGATTAAAGTTATGTGGAAGACAAAGAAGGTAAATAGGGCCATATTTCTGATTGAATCATCTGCTCTAATTGCGTTATTCTTGTTTGATATTGTGCTATTTTTTCATTGTTTTTCCCTTGCATAATAATGAGTGCAGCAAGCAAATCATTTATATTGGGTACAGTGTTCATTGACATCCCCCTTTTATTGATTTATGGAATAGTCTGTTCGGCTCTTTTGGAATCTAAAAATTTCACATGTTCCGCAATCACTTCGGTTACATAGATTCTTTTTCCTTCTTGATTTTCATAATTCCTTGTTTGAATTCTACCAACAATGCCAATTAACGAACCCTTTCTGCAATAATGGACCGTATTCTCTGCGGATTTTTTCCAAAAGGTACATTGTACAAAATCTGTTTCGTATTCACCAGCTTGATTGCGAAAGTTGCGGCCAACAGCAACCGTTACATTTGTAACAGATACTCCATCTTGCGTTACCCTTAGTTCGGGATCACGGGTCAATCTACCAACCAATGTGACTTGATTAATCATGTTTTCCTCCTTTCTGATGGGGATGTTTTTATGATACTAAAAAAAATTTCTAAAGGAAAATAGCGAAAATTAAGTTTTCAAATAGCTAACACGCTGAATTCTCATTTTTCTCTAGGCCATTTTTGAATTTTCAAGCCATTTTTCGTCGATTTCGCCAAAATTAACACTTTTTTAATTTTTTTATAAAAAAATTTGATTTTCCAACGCAGCCTAATTAAACACGCTGCAAAAAACACTAGTAAGGAGGAGGAAAAGTATTCTGTTAGAATTATAGAGAAATAATGAAATTCATTCCTTATAAATAGGGGCTTGCTTTCCGTTTCAGGAGGCTCAAGCGTAGCAACCCGTAGTGGAAAGCAATCCCCACAATAAAAAACAAACCTCCCATTTTTATTGTTCTTAAACCGAGTAATATCAAGACTCGCAAACGAATGTAATGGTGCGAAGTTTGAGTGAATAAAAACAAAAAAGATCCCCTTTGCCTGCAGGGAATCTTTTTGTTTTTTATTTGTTATAACCATCAATTACCGTGTTAACTTGCTTCATTACATCTTCTTTAATTGCTGCTAATTTAGAAGAGCTCTCTTCTAATGAAGGACTAGTTACACTGAAATAGAATTTTGCTTTTGGTTCTGTGCCTGATGGGCGTAAGCAGAACCAAGATCCATCCTCTAAATGGTATTTAATAACATTTGATTTTGGAAGATTAATGATTGACTCTGTTAATCCAGCAAGTTTTTTGCTTGTTAAATAGTCTTCAACTGAAACTACTTTTAAGCCATTAACTGCTGTAATTGGTTCTTTGCGGAAAGTATCCATAATATAAGTTATCTGCTCTGCTCCATCTTTCCCTTTTAAAGTCAGAGATTCTAACCCTTCTTGATAAAAACCATATTTACCGAAAATTTCTATTAAACCTTCATATAAAGTTAATCCTTTTGATTTATAATAAGCTGCAACTTCTGCTGCAAATATAGCAGATTGAACAGCATCTTTATCACGTACAAAGTCACCGATTAAATAGCCATAGCTTTCTTCATACCCAAAAAGAAAAGTATGCTGACCAGTTTGTTCGAATTCCTTAATTTTCTCACCGATAAATTTAAAGCCAGTTAATGTGTCTATTGTTGGAATGCCATATGCTTTTGCAATCGTTCTGCCAATTTCAGACGTTACGATGGTTTTGATTACCGCACCGTTTTCAGGCAATATCCCTTTTTCTTGCTTCTCTAATAATAAGTATTCAAGCATTAATGCGCCAAGCTGGTTTCCTGTTAGAACAGTGTATTGACCATTCAAATCCTTTACTGCAACTCCAAGACGATCAGCATCAGGGTCTGTTCCAAGCAAGATATCTGCATCTATTTCTTTCCCATAACGAATCGCAATTTCAAATGCCGCATGCTCTTCAGGGTTCGGTGATTTTACAGTGGAAAAATTAGCATCTGGAAGCTCTTGCTCTTTAACAACGGTTACATTTTCAAAACCAAATGCTTTTAAACCATCGCGAACTGGCTTATTTGCTGTTCCATGTAATGGAGTAAACACAATTTTTAAATCCTTTACTTCTGGCAAATCGCCATTTAGTTGAATCGTTTTTACTTTTTCCACATATGCTGCATCTACTTCTGCACCAATATATGTTAATAAGCCCTTTTCAACCAGTTCTTTCTCTTCTAGCACTTCAATCGTTAATTCATTTTCTACTGCATTAACATACTTAATAATCGTATCTGCCGCTTCTGGAGGAAGTTGACCACCATCTTCTCCATATGCTTTAAAGCCATTATACTCTGGAGGATTATGACTTGCCGTAATAACTACTCCTGCAAATGTATTTAAATAGCGGACAGCAAAGGATAATAATGGGGTTGGACGTAATTCTTCAAATAAGTAGGATTTTACTCCAAGGTTTCCTACTACTTTTGCTACTTCTAAAGCAAATTCAGGAGATTGGTGACGAGAATCATAGGCAATTGCTACACCACGATTCATTGCGTCTTGACCTTGTTCTACTATGTACTTTCCAAGCCCTTCTGCCGCTTTGCGAATCGTATAAATATTCATACGGTTAATTCCAGGACCTAATTCACCACGCATACCGCCTGTTCCAAATTCTAGATGTTTATAAAAACTATCTTCCAATAATTTCTCAGACTGCTGTAATTCTATTAATTTAGCTTTTAAGTTGGGTTCTAAATCTGAAAAGTTAGTCCATTTTTCAACAATATTTTTATAAACCATATTCCCGGTTGCCCACCTTTTATATTTTTATTTTAACTAGTTTAACATTACCTAAATTTTGTATATAAGTAAAGCTTTTTTAGTGATTGCTTGCATCATATGGATATGTCTATGTGTTGATAAGCAACCGCTTTATTATGCAGTTCCTCTTGCGTAAAAGTAAAGCTTTAAGCGCTTTAAATTTTTTCTGCTGTGCTACCCTGAAAAAAGGATTGCACCCTCTATTAGTCCGCAGCCGGAATACACTTGTAGGCAAGCTTCGAACCTCCTCGTGCTACTTGTTGTGGGCTCTTATCTTTCCCGCAATTCCCATAGGAGTCTTCGTGTATTCTGGCTGCTCTCTGCTTATAAATTCAAGAATACTGCTTTTTTCATGTATTATCTAAATTTGCAATCCAATTTTCCTGAACAGCCAGCAGATTTAGGAATTCCTTATCCCCACTGATGTTAAGAACATGATTCACTCTCCAACTTTCCGCCACATTTTTGCTAGTGGTCCTCGTTCTTCGTAAATAGGATCTGCTTCTGGAAAGGCAGTATTTTGAATCTCTTTTTCTGCACCTTCTAAGTCTTCTTTTGTATTTTTTTTCACATTAAATGATTGTCCATTTGGATATGCTCCAACTACTTGGAAATCTGGTGATGCTGATAGCATTTTATGACCTGTTCCTGCCGGAAGCAATATGATATCTCCACTATTAATAATTACCTTTGTTCCAGTTTCTCCCCCTAACAAAAGAAGAGCAGATCCTTTTATCACACCCAGAACCTCATGTGAATTACTGTGATAATGATGATAATCAAAAATACCGTTAATCCATGTATTGCCCCACTTATTCGCCAAGAAAATTTTTTCTATTTTATCTTCGTTGTTTTTTAATACCTTTTTATAATGTAGAACAGGCAAGTATGGATTATTCGGTATAAATCCATTTTGTTCGAAATATAAAAGTGTTACATCTGGTTTTGTCATATAAACTCCCCACTTTCTTGTCTATTTCTCCTTACCCCCATTTTAATAAAATTATTCTTCGGCTATACACTACTATTTATGGTAAATGCTCCTCGGCACTCTTGATAGATAGAAAAGAAATAATAATATATCAGCATATCTTCTTATAGAAAAACAAAAAAACAATTACTTTCTATTAATTCTGACTATTTTTTATATCCTTCATTTGTCAACAAGACAGTCGATATAATAGATTGGACTTTATTTACGAACTAAATTTTCCCAAAACTAAATTATCAAAGGAGATGAGTATTGATGCATCTTAGCATTAAACAAAAATTAATCGGAAGTTTTGTATTAATTTCCCTGCTTTTCGGGATTGCTTCCTATTATTCCTATACAAATGCAAAACAAACAAACGAAACCTACCAATATGTAATTAACACTGTTACTGAAATGCGCTCTATTACCGAACAAATTGAAAAAAATATTGCGTTGCAGACAGGTTATTATCGAGGATTTTTGCTATATAGCGATTCTGACTATAAAAATCGCTTAAATGGTGCAAATGCTAATATTAAGAACTTAGTAGAAAAAGGGAAAATGGTGGCAACTGTTCAAGAAACCATTGATCGCTTAACAGAAATAGAGGAATTAAATACTCAGTTTGCCCAAGCAGCCAATTCAAGTATGAATCTATCATCAAATAATAAAGAGAAGCTTCAAAAAGACTTAGAACAAATTAATCTAATCACAAATAATTTAACAAATAAAGCAGACTCTTTTAAAACATGGATTAAAAAAGAAAGATTGGACCCAGCAATTGCCCAAGCAAAAAAAGATTCTGACACTCGCATCATGTATATGCTTATTATAAGTGCTTTTACTACTGTTTTAGCCGTCATTATTGGTCTAAGTCAATCTCTATTCCTATCAAGGACGTTAAATAAACTAAAAGAAGGAACCAAAAAAGTAGCTAACGGAAATTTAAACATTGATCCTATCACCATCACACAAAAAGACGAACTATATGAATTAAATCAATCTTTTAATCAAATGAAAGAGAATCTAATTGATATGATTCAAGGAATTGCAGCAAACTCTGATCATGTCGCTGCATCTGCGGAACAATTAAATGCAAGTGCAGAGCAATCAAGTAAAGCATCCGAGACAATTGCATCATCGATTCAACAAATTGCAAGCAGCAATGAATTTACCGATTCTAGCATCCAAACAAATTCTCAAAGTATTGCATGTATTTTAGAAAACATTTTAAAAATCTCAAATGACGCTAAGATTGTTTCAGAATTGTCGGAAGCAGCAACAAATAAAGCAGAAAAAGGAGCAGCTTCTGTTGAGCATAATTTATCGCAAATGCAATTTATTCAAGAATCAGTTGCTCGTATCAATTCTGTCATTACCTCTCTTTCTGAACGCTCAAAGGAAATTGATACCATTTTAACTATTATCAGCAGCATTGCAGAACAAACCAATCTTTTAGCATTAAATGCGGCGATTGAAGCTGCGAGAGCCGGAGAACATGGCAAAGGATTTTCCATTGTTGCAGATGAAGTCCGCAAGTTAGCAGAACAATCACAAACATCCGCTAAAAGCATTGCCGATTTAATTGCAGCCATTCAAAAGGAAACAGCAGAATCTGTATCGATTCTTCATGAAACAACCAGTACTGTTCAAAATGGAGTCGAATTATCGAATGAAACCGCTCAATCTTTTTCAGAAATACTAAGCAGCACAAAAAATGTTACGCCTAAACTAGCCGAAGTAACCGAAACTTTATCAAGTATTACCGACAATATAAAAGAAGTGGATTCTACGGCCAAAGAAATTGTTTCCTTGTCAAAACAAAATGCCAGCGCAACAGATGAAGTAGCTGCATCAACAGAAGAACAATTAGCTTCTATGCAAGAGATTAACGCTTCAGCTGAAGCACTCGCAAAAATGGCAGAAGAACTTACTGAACTCGTTGGAAGATTTAAAGTATAATATTTCTAATCTATTTATAGAGACTGTGCTCTAAACAATCCAAATTTTTGACACAGTAAAGCAACCCGAATCGACTTCGCTTCCCAAGAATGCAAAGTCGATTAAGGCTGCCGATTAAATATCTATGCTATAAAAAACAGACTTTATTCAATTGCCTCTATTCTAATCTCTTCTCAAGCCGAATTGCCTTCCATATGCTCCAAACAAAATACACTCCAACAGTAATTACTAGCCCTAATAAGAATAAAAACAAAAAATGAATACCTGACATCACTTGTTGCGTATCAGTAGTTTGTGGATTTTTCATCCATTCTTCCATTGATATACTTAACCAATTATTCATAAAAGTAATACTGATAGCCGTACCAAGCACCATCCCGATATTCCTTAAAAGAGCAATGGTGCTGCTCATCATACCTAAAAACGGCAGAGGAACATAAAACATCATAATACTGTAGTTAGGAGACGTTAAAATCCCCATCGCAAAACCAAGTAAGCTTAAAACAAGCAGCAGTATTGGTAATGTAGTGTTTTTCGATAACAACCACAATCCGAACATACTTGCACTCAATAAAACTAACCCTATTAAAACCACTTTAATACTTCCATATCGATCGGATAAAGAACCGCTAACTGGTCCAAATAACGCTAATAATAATGGATAGCACATTAATAATATTCCTGAATGATCGGCTGAATATCCAAGCACACCGCGTAAATAAAATGGCAGGATCACCATAGAAGCAAAAGTCACACAATAGCTGATTATCAAAATAAAGCCACCTGCCCGCACCATGGCAGAAGAGAAAATCTTCGGATGAATAAACGGATGCTCTACCCGCTTACTCCATAAGAGAAATCCGAAAAAACTGCCTATGCTAAGAAGCAAAATAAAGAACAAATTCGTATAGACAGTTCCTTCTCCAATGCTGTTTACTACATAAACAAAGGAAACAATGCTTAACCCAAATAATAGGCTGCCAATATAATCAAAGGAGGATTGCTTTCCCTTTTGATCAATCGGAATAAAACGCTGCGCCAGAAAAAAAGCACTAATGCTTATCGGTACAATCGTCCAGAAAAGCATATGCCAAGAAAATGCACTAATGATAAAGCCTCCAACAGATGGTCCTAATAATGCTCCCATTCCAACAGCTGTGCTAATAATGCCTAATGCCTTTCCCCTATGTTTTTCGGGATAAGCATCCGTAAGAATTGCCATATTTACGGCCTGAAGCATCGCTGCTCCGATTCCTTGCACAATTCTGCAAAAAATTAATAACAAAATCGAAGAAGAAAAAGCCGAAGCACCTGCTCCGATTGCAAAAACTAGATAGCCAATATTATGTATTTTCTTTTTTCCGTATTGATCTGCTAATTTCCCCATAAAAGGCAAAAAAAGCATAATAGAAAGCAAATATCCGTTTATAATCCATTGTGTCACTGCTAGAGAAGAAGAAAAATAAATCGAAATATCTGTAAGCGCAATATTAACAAAACCTGCTGAAAAGTGAGATAAAAAAGCGCCTGCACAAACAGAAAGAAGCAGGAGATGAGAATGTGATTTCTCTTCTTCTCCCCTCCCCATACTGTTTGCCGATACATAATTGTAAAAATCCACTTTTTTCATGCTCATCACCTTATTTGTTTGAGTATATAACTATCTTTGTTGTTATTCCAACTATACAGACAATCACGCTAATTCCCCCAGCAAAAGTCTGCTCCGCAGAGGCTCAAGCGTAGCAAAGTGTATTACGGCTGCGGACTCGTTGAGAGTCTGTACTACCTTTTTTCAGAGTAGCCTTACTCAACAACATCCACGCCGCCTACTCCTTACTATTTATACGCCAGCAGCTATACTTGATTACTTAACTTCTTATTCTGCTTTGCATCAAAAATTACATCCTCGGAGTCCGCCACCATTCCGAAAAATTGATCGATATTCTTTAACGTCATATCATGTGCTTCTTTCGAAAAAGCAGCAGTACAATCAGCTAAAAAAATAATATCATAATCAAGCATGAACCCATCTCTAGCAGTGGATTCCACACAAACATTCGTACTGACACCCGCCATCAATAAGGTCTCAATATTCATCGAACGAAGCACAGATTCTAATTTTGTATGAATAAACGCACTATATCGATGCTTAATTACAACAATATCCTTATCATCTGGAGCTATTTCATAAAAGTCTGCTCCCCAAGTATCTTTTCGACAAACATTTGCTTGGCTTTTATCTTTTAAGCGTTTTGTCCAAGTCACAGAATCAGTACAATCTTCATGTATCGTTTGGATATAAATGATGGGAATATGTAATTCCTTTAGCTCTATAATTAGCTTTTTTAAGGAAGGGAGCATTTGATCGACCATGCCAACATCCATACCTTGTCTCGCCAAGCTACCTTCCATATGACAAAAATCATTTTGAACATCCACAATAATTAAAGCACTTTTATCCAGATTCCAAGCTGCATTCATCCCATCCACCTCTTCCTTTTAAAAAATTCGAGAACGTTTAATTTCTCCCCCATATCCACTAAGACACTCACTCAAATACAAGCGTAGCCGAAGTGTATTCCGGCTGCGGACCCATTGAGAGAACCAGACCCTCTTTTCAAGATAGCCTATTTAGAGAGTTCCTTTACAAATTGCATATTAATTAAATCTTCATATTTATAACCTTTTGTATAAACACCAGTTTTCTCCACAACATCCATCGGCTTTGCAACAGACTCTTCCGTAATAATCCCATCTTTACTCCATAAATTATCAGCATAGGCACGGTCAAGGGCAGCTTTCAGACTATCTTCCGCAGTTGAAGGGAACTCTTCTTTTAAGACTTTCATTGCCAATTCATGATCCTCATCTACTGTTTTCAACGCTTTCAACATAGCTTTCACAAAGCCTTTGACCGTTTCGGGATCTTTATCGATGGTTGATTTTTTCACACTAAGCACAGAATATGGATAGTCACCAAGACTAGTAAAGCTGTAAAATGGTTCACCCCAAACACCTTTTTTAACGCCTTCTGTTATTTGCGGTTCAGCTCCATTTGCCATATCAGCTTTGCCTGATTCAACAAGCGGTACAACCGCACTTGCATCTGCTGGCTCCTCTAACTTCACATCTTTGTCTGGATTTAAACCTAAATCCATAATCAGCCAGCGAGTTAGCAGGTTCGGACTTCCTCCAAAGCGGCCAGCTGCAATCGTTTTATTTTTCAAAAAAGCAGCCAAGCCTTCTTTACTAGTATCTGTTAATGTTTGCTTTGTATCCGCCATTAAATAAACATTTGCACGATTTACGACATTTACAACCGATTGAATTGGATCAGAACTGCCGCTGTTCGCCATTTGGTTTGATTCCGGTCCTCCAATATTTCCCCAGGCATCTCCACTTACCACAGAGGTAACATGTGCTCCGCCAGTTGCAGTAATCACTTCTACATCCAAACCTTCGTCCTTAAAATATCCCTCTTTCATTGCAACATATAATGGAAGATAGCCAATTAAATGTACAGGCTCTGCAATCACAATTTTTTTCAATCCCCCCTTCGCTTCACCGTTTGATTTGGCACTTTCAGTAGAACACGCAGAAAGTAAAAGTAAAAAGATAATAGAAATAAGTGATAATAGTTTTATTTTTTTCATAATATCCCCCTTTTTATATAAACCGGCATCGCTACTGTCGATCTGCTTCAGTTCTCCATAAAACTCACTTCATTTATCCCATTTTTCTTCCTTTTAGCAGAATTTTTTCAAGCCAAACCGTTCCCAAATACATGACGATCGATAGGATTGACAGGACAACAACACCAACCCATACTAAGTTAATATTCATAATCTGCCCTGCATACAGGATCATTCTGCCGATTCCTTGCCTTGAGCTAATAAACTCTCCAACAATAGTCCCAGCTAATGCTAATGCAATATTTATTTTCAAACTGCTGACAATCCAAGGCATCGCAGTTGGGATGACAACTTTTGCGAAGACATGGCGTCGTTTTGCACCTAATGAGAAAAGCATCTTTTCCAAATCCGGATCGACACTCTTTACACCGCTATGTGCAGCTATTGCTGTGACAATAATCGTCATCATTAGAGCCAGCACGATTTTTGAACTAAACCCGATTCCAAATAAAATGACAAGCACAGGAGCAAGAGCCAATTTCGGCACCGCATTAAAAGCAATTAAATAAGGCTCTGCTATTCTTGAATAAAAGGAGGACCACCAAAAAGATAAACCTAATAATGCACCAAAAAATGTACCTAAAATAAAGCCAATAATCGTCGCACCAGATGTGTACAGAAGATCATCCAGTAATGTGCCTTCTTGAAAAGCTGTTCCAGCCGTTTTCCATATAATAGATGGACTGCTCCAATAGTAAGCATCTAAAATTTTTAACTTTGTAAGCAATTCCCATAACACAATGAATAGTACCCCAATGAATAGCTGCCCCATTAGCGTTATTCTTTTTATTCTTTTCTCCTTTGCCTCTTCATCTTCTATTATTGGTAAAACCGAAACCGTTTCAATAGGCTGTTGCGGCAATACGATAGGATTAGATTCTCCTGCCATTTTTTCATCTCCTTTTTTAAATAGGGCTGTTTTCGTATAAATTATTGCTTTTAATCTCATGGCCATCTTCTTTTAACAACGCTAATAAATTCTGCTTTAATGCAATAAATTCTGGCTGCAATAAGGTATTTTCATTCCGCGGCCGAGGTAAATGGACGTTGACTTTTTCTTTTATTCTGCCTGGACGCGGAGACAATACATAAATTTCATCCGATAAATAAATCGCTTCATCAATATCATGTGTGACAAATAAGACAGTCTTTTTAAAATCGGTCCATATTTGCAGCAACCATGTTTGCATTAACAGCCGGGTTTGAGCATCTAATGCACCAAATGGTTCATCCAATAAAATAATATCTTGATCATAAAGCAGTGTGCGGAGCAAAGCCGCCCTTTGCCTCATTCCTCCAGATAATTCATTAGGATAATGATGCTCGAATCCACCAAGCCCATACTTGTGTAATAATGGAAGAGCACGTTTCACTGCTTCTTTTTGGGTTACACCTTTTATTTCTAATCCTAAAATGACATTTTGCAAAATCGTTCGCCACGGCAGAAGCAAATCTTTTTGTAGCATATAACCAACATTGCCGTTTTTCCCAACAATATCATTGCCATCAAGCAATATACTTCCAGTAGTAGGAGTTAATAAGCCGGCAATAATATTAAATAAAGTGGACTTTCCACAGCCGCTCGGTCCTATAATGCTTACAAATCTACCTTCTTCTATCTGCATATTGGCATCCTTTAAAGCAAATATTTCCTTCCCCTCTTTTTTAAAAATTTTATTCGTATGCTTAATCTCTAATTTGTACATAATTTCACTCCTTTTCGTCTTTTTTAAAGCATAAGCGCTCGTATTTCCCAACAAAAAAACAACCGCCAGAACAAATAAGAAGTAGAACACTTCTTTATTTCATTCTGACGGTTGTCCTGCTCTCACGCTTATGAGTTCAATTAACCAGCCAAATACTCTTCAATTTTTTTATTTAAAATAATGATGGTTCCACTAATCTCTTTAATAGAATCATAGTCTTTTAAAATTAGTTCAATCGTAAAATGCAATCTTTCCGTTAAATTCTTTTGCAATAAACTCTTGTATTTTTCAATTAATAGACGATCAATGATCTCCGCAAGGTTATCACTTGAACTCTCTATAATCTCTAAAACAGGAATTCGTTTATGCTTAGCAAGAATGATAATTTTACTATCTACAATGCTAATTTGCTGTTCAATCAAGCCAACTTTAAATATTGCCTGGTTCACTTGATTATTTTCTTTCATAATTGCCTGCTTTAATTCTCCTAATGTTCGTGGCAGCTGATGGACAATAATCATTATCACCCCCAATGAACAATTGATATAATCACCAATGCATATTGCATTATGTAACTTTAAGAATATTCTATTTATTTGAGAATACCATATTTTACTGCCCTGTACATTTAATTTGTAAGAAAATGTAACGTTGTTTTTTATAAAAATTAAATTAGCTTCTTATTTTGTTGTTTTATATGTTTGCCTTTTTCGCATGGATGTTGCTTTTCAAACAATCAATGTTGCAAAAATAGTACCATGTTATACTAGAAAAGAGGAATCATGATTCATTTAAAGTTCTATTGCTTAATAAGGAGTCTAAAATGAAAAAAATATTTACCTATTCAGCAGTATTAGGAGGATTATTACTATTATTTGGCTGTTCAAAAGAAAGAGTTTCGGAAAACATACATACTAAGACACCTGAAAGTTATACAGTTCCTTTTAAAATGGAAGAAATAAATAGCAGCGTATTGAAACTTGACGATACCGCTAATACTTCCCTTAAAGGAATAAGATATGAAATTTTATTACGCTCTAATGAAAAAATTCCAACTGAAGCTTCTTCTTCCTATGAATTTGAAATCATTCCTCACTCTTATCTAAAAAAATCTTTAGGGCCGATCCAATCATTACGTCTCATGAAAGAAACAAGCAGTGGTTATCTATATTCCCTTTCACTCGAGTCGATATATCAAAATTACAGCGAAAAAGAACTCGAAAATCTAAGGAATGATCGTGATTTTGAGTTTTTTGTCAAACATGATGGAATACGTTATCCTCTCACCTTTTGATTAGCATTTATGACTGCTAGTCCATTCCTTTTTGTCGATATTGTTTCAGTTTTCACCGATGTTGTTTCAGTTTTTCCAGTATAGCTGCTCCATACATAAAACGGACAAAATCTACAAGACTATACTAATAGGAAGCCATCATCCTATAATGAAAGGTCGATGGCTTCCTATTATGTGAAATTTTTCTGTGCAATTCGATTTTTACCCCAGCCTTTCTTTCCTTCTTTCTCTGTTTAATTCATGGAGCACTTCATTCCTTTGATGCTCCCTTTTAAATATGGGTTTGTGTGCGTAATACATGTTGGCAACGGCTGGACTGTTACAAAATTTGCATTTGATTCCAAAGTCTTTTGGTGCTCGGTAAAAATGGGGGGCATTAAAATTGGCTAATGCTTCCTTTACATGTGATTTACAAACCCACATTCACTATCTCTCCTTTTTTAAAATATTCTGAAATTTTAAGTTACAATTATTCGTATGCCTATTTTACTTTTTCATATCGATCTGGCTTTCTTCTCTTCACTTCGTTTATTACTTCCTCTTCCCAGGAAATAGTGACATCTCCTTCTGTAACAAAAGCTTGGCATCCTAATCGGTACCCTTTTGCCAGCCATTCTTCTCCTAGTTTTCTTCGTTCTTGAATTTTCACATTATCAAGAAATTCTCCACCTGCTTCCGCTTTAAATACGCAGGAACCACAGATTCCACCGCCGCATCTATTCGGTAAATCTCCATCATACCTCAAGGAAACTCGTAAAATATTAGAATTGTCGGGAACTTCAAATTCCTTTCCACTTGTTAAGAATTTTATATTTGCCATTTTACGCATCTCCTCTTTTCGTATGTATTTGTTTAATTAATCTTCTTGGTATACAATATACCATATTTTAAAATTTCAGACAACTCATTTATACTATTTTAACGTTATTTATCTATTTTTTAATATTATAACGTTATTTTTTCTGGTTTTGTTATATACTTTTTGTATACCAAATACAATAATGGTTATTTTTTAAAACAGATAGGAGGATTATCATGGTAAAAGTAGGTTTAATCGGATTTGGTGCAATCGGGAAAGATGTAGCAGCATATATTAATGAAAAAAAGGCTGGAGAAGCTACATTAGCAGCTATTCTTGTAAGAAATAAACAAAAGTATGCTGATTTAGATCAAACACCTCTTTTCTTTGATAAAGAAGAAGAATTTTTTAACAAAGATTTAGATATTATTATTGAAAACGCTGGTCATCAAGCAGTGTATCAATATGCGGAGAAATCATTATCATCCGGCAGCGATTTCCTTGTCGTCTCAATAGGTGCATTCTCCAATCAGGAATTTTTTCAGCGAGTAAAAGAAGCCGCCAAACAGAATAAACAGAAATTAATCATCCCTTCTGCGGCAATTGGGGGATTAGATCGGCTTAGTGCCGCTGCTGTAAACGGATTGGAGAAAGTTACTCTATTAACAAAAAAGCCGCCTAAAGCATGGAAAGGGACACCATCTGAACAAATGGTAGATTTAGATTCACTCATAGAACCTTTTCTCCTTTTTGAAGGGAATGCGAAAGAATCTGCACAATTATTTCCGGAAAGCACCAATGTTTCTGCAGCAGTAGGCATTGCTGGACTTGGATTGGAACAAACAAAGGTACAAGTATATGTCGATCCTTTTATCCAAAACAATACTCACCAAATTATTGCAGAAGGATATTTTGGAAAAATGGAAATAAACATCCAAAACAGACCCTCTGAAGATAACCCTAAAACAGGCTATATTGTTGCCATGAGTATTTGTAAAGTATTAAAAAATTTAACTTCCCCTTTAATTATTGGAATTTAGAACTATTCCATTTTAATAACTACCGCTTTCTAAAAATATGTTTTTCATATGTTTTTCTCAACGAAATAATAACTATTTTCCGTACAAGAAGCCTGAATTCACCTAGACTTCAACGGGAATGTAGGACAGACGAAATCTACAAAGTAAGAAGCTACTCGGCACTCGCCCATGCAAATCGAAGTGCTGTCATGTTGCGGGTTACCCCACAGCAAATATTATAAAAACAACGTTTCAAAAAAACTAGGCTAGCTTTAGGCTGCCTAGTTTTGACTCTTTTTTTGTTTTTCTTTTAATTTCTCTACAAAATTAATATATGCCTTTTTCGAATTTTCGATATGAATCTTTGTTAAATATTCCGCCATTTCTCCTTCACCATTCCGGATAGCTTTTAGAATATCAATATGTTCACGTATCGACTCTACACGTCTCCCTGGTGTTTCGTATCCCATATTTGCAGACATATGAATATAATCGATTAAACCAGAAAGGATATCCGATAGTTTGGTACTTTTAGCTGCTTGATAAATCAAATAATTTGTTTCTGAATGTTTCTTTTCGACTTCTTCCTCTGACTGTGATTCAAATGATTCCAGTTCTGCTATTTTTTCATCAAACCTCGACATCATCTCTTCGTTCATTCGTTGAGCTGCCAGCTTTGCTGCTAAAACCTCTAATGAAGATAGAATGGTGAATACTTCAATCACATCATTTTCTGATACATCGGAAACAATTACTCCTTTTCGAGGCAGCGTTTTTACAAAACCTTGTGATTCGAGACGGAATAATGCTTCCCTGATTGGTGTACGGCTTATATTAAGCTTCGTTGCCAATTCTCTTTCAATCAAACGATCTCCTGGCTTATATTCTCCTTCTAATATGAGTTGTTTAATAAATCTATATACATGTTCACGAATAGATAAAAACGAATCTTCCTTCCATTCCATAAGGTCACCTGCTTCTTTCATAAAATTGCTTCTCTTGCTGAGTTTATCAAACATTTCGCAAAAAGTAACATCCTTTTTCCTGTTTTTCCTTTATAAAAGGTAAAATTGATTCTCTAATCATAAAAAAAACCTCAAAACGCGTAAAATACATTACGAGTTTTGAGGTGCATAAACTAGGAATTCTTGATTTCCCCTTTATCCAAAAAATCATAAAGTAAACTTCTAAAAATGGGAGTTTTACAGCCCGTTTAGAGTACAATAAATGCTTTCGTTACTTTTTGATATCTGGACCAGTAAGAACGCTTAAGCCTTCTTTAAATAAAAATTCTGCTAATGCTTCTAGTGCCGCTGTTCCGACCGCAGTATCTTGTTCTCCGTTACCACCGCTAATGCCTATTCCTCCAATAACTTCCCCATCTACGACAATCGGAAAACCGCCAACAAAAACGGCAAACTTTCCTGGCATCATTAATTGGATTCCATATGCTTCGTTTCCAGGAAGTGCTGGACCATTAGGCTCCTGATTAAATAAATGAGTGGACCGTTTATGTCCAGCAGCAGTAAAAGCCTTGGCTGTTGCAATTTCTGGTCCAGTAATACGTGCTCCATTCATACGCTCCAAGGCAACTAAGTAGCCCCCATCATCCACAATGGCTATCGTTTCTAACACTGCTATCTCCTTCGCCTTCTGAACAGCCGCTTCGATCATCACTTTTGACTCTTCTATTTCCAATTTCAATACCTTTTTCAAGAATAATCACTCCTTTAATAACCAATATAAACTGTTTTTAACTGTGTAAAAAATTCTAATCCTACCCTTCCAGATTCACGAAAAGTGGATGTGCTTGATTTTTTCAATCCACCAAATGGAGCATTGATTAAGTTTCCAGTGGTGGTTCGATTTACTTTAACCGTTCCTGCTTGAATATCATTCGTAAACTTCTGTGCAATTTCTAAATTATTCGTCACAATAGCAGCAGACAAACCATATTCCACATCATTTGCTATTTTAATGGCTTCATCATAGTCCTCGGCTTCCATCACGGCAATGACAGGACCAAATATTTCTTCTTTTGCAATGCGCATAGAAGTAGTCACCTCTGTAAAAATCGTTGGCTGGACAAAATAGCCGTTTGCATATTGGTCATGTATGACAGGTTCCCCTCCAAAACGAAGCTGGGCGCCTTCTGACTTTCCGACCTCTATATAATGTAAAACATTGTTCCACTGCTTTTCATTCGCTAATGGACCAATTTTCACGCCTTCTTCAAATCCATCCCCCATTTTAAGTGCTTTCGTTTTTTCGATTAACTTTTCTATAAAAGCTTCTTTTATACGGCTTAGTACAATCACTCGACTTGTGCCTGTACATGCTTGGCCAGTAAGGGAAAATCCTCCATTTACTGTTAATGTCGCAGCCTTTTCTAAATCAGCATCGTCCATAATGATAATTGGGTTTTTCCCGCCTAGCTCCATTTGGGTTCTGGTAGTAAAAGAAGTATGGCGATGAATATGTTCACCAGCTTTTGTAGATCCTGTGAACGTAACTGCTTTAATAGCAGGATGGTCTACTAAAATATCCCCAATTGCAGAAGCACTTCCGGTTACAAAATTAATTACTCCCTTTGGAATACCAGCCAAATGAAAGGCCTCCACCAAACGATATGCGATTAACGGTGTATCAGATGATGGTTTAAATACGACTGTATTTCCAGTAATTAGGGCAGGTGCAATTTTTCGGACTGGAATGGACAATGGAAAATTCCATGGTGTGATTACCGATACAACGCCTAAAGGTTCTCTTTCACTCGATACCTTCATAGCCACGTCATCATTTGGGAAAGTTTCCCCTGACAGACTTTGCCCTTCCACTGCATAATAACGAATCGTTTGTGCAGACCTAGCCACTTCATTTCTAGCATCTCCAAATGTTTTTCCTTCTTCGCGGGTTAATTCAGCCGCAAGCTGTTCGATATTGCTTTCTAATATAGCCGCTGCCTTATTTAATATAGCTGCTCTTTTCGAAGGTGGAACCATTGTCCAAGCTGGAAAAGCTGCTTTTGCTGCTTCAATTGCTACCATTGCATCTACTCGAGTGGAGGATTGAAATACTCCAACAATATCTTCTTTATTAGAAGGGTTCCTGCTTTCGAATGTTTGCTTGCTTGTTGATTCCATAAAAACACCGTTAATATAGTTCTTATATGTATCAACCTTCATTGTTAACAAGACCATCATCCTTTCTTTTTCTAATTATTATTTTAAAGATAATATCGACAAGCACCATTTTAAAAAGAGAGCAGCTTCCAAATAAGGAAACTGCTGTTGATTTTTCTATATAGTGAGGAGTATCATTTTATGGAAAATGGGGCGGAACACGCCTGCTTGTCTGGAAGTAAACAAACTTTCTGTTCAGTAGTTTGTTTTTTTTATCATAGGATGTTGTGATATTAGCTTCCCTCGCGCCGCCTTTATTCCATTTGTTTCTGCTTCTTGCGTATTTATATAATAGAGACGAAGGATAAGTCCCCATATGAATTTTAAATCAAAAATATTTAAACTTCTTTTTTGCTGTGATTATGCTTGTACAAGAGATCCAAGATCTTTTTCCAAATACTCTTTATACAATCCATCCATATACATACGTCTCATTTTTGCACCAGTTCGAACAATTTCTAAGCACGCTTGTTGTAATTCTGGTGTATCGGCATGATCTAAGACAATTTTGTATCCACGTTCTCCATGAATTTCATCTGAAACAATGTGTAAATCAAAGAATTCAATTTCTTCATCTGTAAAACCATATTTTTCCCGAAGAACTGGGGTTTGTTTACGATAAATATCCGGTACTTGCGATTCAAGACCAACTACTAATGCTGCTGTTGCAACAACAAAATTTTCTCTTTGAGCAACCGCATAACACCAGCTTTGCAACCCTAATGTAGTCGGCGCCATATTTGCTGGATTAACAATTCTTTCACGAGTTGTTCCACATGATTCAGCAAAGCGTATTAATAGATCTGTATGTCGATCCGCCGCAATTTCTTCTTCATACATATTTTGTAAAGTAAAATCTTTCGCAGACTCAAACTTTGCTAGATTAGGAGTATTATGATAAATATAAGCTAAATAGTCGGCGAATGGTCCAACATAATGGTAATGGTTTTCTGCCCAGCTAGCAAAATGTTTTCTCTCAAGCTTCCCCTCCGCCCAAGCAACTGTGAATGGAGCTTTTTGACTATGATTGCCTTTAATTGCCTCTTCTAGTTCTTTTCGAAATTCATCCTTTGATAATAATTCAGTCATAGTAAGATCTCCTCTCAAATATGTTTAATTATTGTTCATTGTATACCAAAAATTATCAAAAAAATATTTTAGCAAGAGTGTCTAGAATTTTTATGCTAATAAAATCTACTAAGCTAAAATAAATATTG